>NZ_JBIWPA010000078.1:0-1003 GCF_044768035.1 Kitasatospora sp. NPDC101176 | reverse complement strand
CTAGATGAATGATGCGAAGGGTTAGTGGTCGTAGGCGGTCAGCGAGCGCATGACGGGCTGACCAGTGTGGTCGTTGTGCCAGATTGCGCAGGTCAGCGCGAGGACACGCTGCAGGACGCGGACCATGACCCCGCCCGGGGTGCGGCCCTGGTGGCGTTCGAGGTCGAGCTGGGCCTTGAAGGTCTGGTTGACGGACTCGATGATCTGCCGCAGCGGTTTGAACAGGGCGGATCCGGCCCGCAAGGGCTCTCCCTTGCGGGCCGGCCGCAGCAGCTGCACTCCCCACTCGGCGAGTTCGTGTTCGAAGGCGCGGCCGTAGTACTGCCGGTCGCTGATGAGGGTCTGACCCGGCCGGGAGGCCGCGAGGTCGGGCTCGGCGTGGAGCATGCCGAGCAGGGTCTCGCGCTCGTCCGCCTTCGCGCCGGTCAGCGCGAAGGCGACGGGCAGCCCGTGCAGGGTGCACAGCAGGTGCAGGCGCAGGCCCCAGAAGAACCGGGAGTGGCTGGCGCAGTAGCCGTATTCGGCCCAGCCGGCCAGGTCCGAGCGTTTGGCCGTCTCGCGTGAGCGCCCGCACTCCACCGGGGTGGAGTCGACGACCCAGACCGTGTCGGTCCACAGCGAGGTGTCTCGGGCGAGCAGGCGGTTGACCCGTGCGACCAGGTCCGCGGCCTTGCGCAGGCGCCGGTTGTAGCCCGACTGCCCCGGCAGGTAGGGGAACAGGTGCCTCAGGTGGGATGAGGCGTGGCGGATCCAGCGGCGCTCGGAGGTGAAGCCGAGCAGGGCCTGCATCACCGCGAGGGTGACCAGTTCGGCGTCACTGAGCCGCGGCTTGATGCCGATCTCGGGACGCCACGGCGCCAGATGCGGCGATTCCTTCAGCAGGTCGTCGGTCTTCACGTAGAGTGCGGTCGCGAGGGAGTCCAGATCAGGCGTCACAACCGATCTTTGGACTCCCTCGCTTCATGTCATGCGCGCCAGCGAGCCCTTGGCATCAATCATCTAG
>NZ_JBIWPA010000077.1:0-1030 GCF_044768035.1 Kitasatospora sp. NPDC101176 | reverse complement strand
CTGAGGACAAGCCCTCGGCCTATTAGTACCGGTCAACTCCACCCCTCACAGGGCTTCCATATCCGGCCTATCAACCCAGTCGTCTACTGGGAGCCTTACCCTCTCAAGGAGGTGGGAGTGCTCATCTCGAAGCAGGCTTCCCGCTTAGATGCTTTCAGCGGTTATCCCTCCCGAACGTAGCCAACCAGCCATGCCCTTGGCAGGACAACTGGCACACCAGAGGTTCGTCCGTCCCGGTCCTCTCGTACTAGGGACAGCCCTTCTCAACACTCCTACGCGCACAGCGGATAGGGACCGAACTGTCTCACGACGTTCTAAACCCAGCTCGCGTACCGCTTTAATGGGCGAACAGCCCAACCCTTGGGACCTACTCCAGCCCCAGGATGCGACGAGCCGACATCGAGGTGCCAAACCATCCCGTCGATATGGACTCTTGGGGAAGATCAGCCTGTTATCCCCGGGGTACCTTTTATCCGTTGAGCGACGGCGCTTCCACAAGCCACCGCCGGATCACTAGTCCCTACTTTCGTACCTGCTCGACCCGTCAGTCTCACAGTCAAGCTCCCTTGTGCACTTACACTCAACACCTGATTGCCAACCAGGCTGAGGGAACCTTTGGGCGCCTCCGTTACCCTTTAGGAGGCAACCGCCCCAGTTAAACTACCCACCAGACACTGTCCCTGATCCGGATCACGGACCCAGGTTAGACATCCAGCACGACCAGAGTGGTATTTCAACGACGACTCCACAACAACTGGCGTTGCTGCTTCAAAGTCTCCCACCTATCCTACACAAGCCGAACCGAACACCAATATCAAGCTATAGTAAAGGTCCCGGGGTCTTTCCGTCCTGCTGCGCGAAACGAGCATCTTTACTCGTAATGCAATTTCACCGGGCCTATGGTTGAGACAGTCGAGAAGTCGTTACGCCATTCGTGCAGGTCGGAACTTACCCGACAAGGAATTTCGCTACCTTAGGATGGTTATAGTTACCACCGCCGTTTACTGGCGCTTAAGTTCTCAGCTTCGCC
>NZ_JBIWPA010000076.1:0-1080 GCF_044768035.1 Kitasatospora sp. NPDC101176 | reverse complement strand
CGTCGGCTACGAGATGGCCCTGCTCGTCGACCGCGCCGGCGCCGTCCTCACCCCCGCACTCCGCGCGGAACTCCAGGGCAGTCTCCTGCACTGACGGTTCGTCGGATACCGTCCAGGTATTCGAAGTACCTCCGCGTCCCTCCCGGGCCCGCTTCGGCGGGCTCGGGTTCGGACGTTGTACGGCCTTCGCACCACCGGCTCCGGACCTGCGCCGAAGCTCGCACCGCACCGCCGCACCCTGTGAGGAGAGGAACCGTGACACCGCCCGACGACCGTAGCGGCCAGTACGGCGTTCCGTACCCCGGCACAGGCCATGACGCCTTCGGAGCACCTGGCGTCGGCCACGGTCAGCAGTACGGCCGGCCGCAGCACGCCGAGCAGTACGACCAGCACCAGTACGGGCAGCCCCAGCACCCGTACGGCCGGCAGGAACAATACGACCCGCAGGGCCGGCAGGGGCCGTGGGGCCAGCCCGGCCCCTACGGACAGCCGCAGCCCTCCTACGGCACGCCGCAGCCCGGCCCGCCGGTCCCGACGCCCGAACCGGCCCCCGGCTACCAGCCGGCCCAGGAGCCCGGGCACGTCGAGGAGTTCGAGGACGAGACCGACTCCGGCCCGCTGATCCGGCCCTTCGCGATGACCGGCGGCCGCACCAGACCGCGCTACGAGCTCGCGCTGGAGGCCCTCGTCTCCGCCGACGTCGACCCGCAGCGGCTGGCCACCCTGCTCCCCGAGCACCAGCGGATCTGCACGCTGTGCACGGAGGTCAAATCCGTCGCGGAGGTGTCGGCGCTGCTCTCGCTTCCCCTGGGAGTGGCCCGCATCCTCGTGGCCGACCTGGCCGAGGCCGGCCTGGTCGCCATCCACCAGCCCGCTTCCGGCGGCGAATCCGGAAACCAGCCCGACGTCACGCTGCTCGAAAGGGTCCTCAGTGGACTTCGCAAGCTCTAACGCGGCCGCCCCCACCCGCGCCACCACCTCCGCGAAGATCGTCGTCGCGGGCGGCTTCGGTGTCGGCAAGACCACGCTCGTCGGCGCCGTCTCCGAGATCAACCCCCTGCGCACCGAAGCCGTCATGAC
>NZ_JBIWPA010000075.1:0-1089 GCF_044768035.1 Kitasatospora sp. NPDC101176 | reverse complement strand
TCCGCCGCGAACGGAGCGATCTTCGCCTCGGCCAGCGAACGCACCGCCTCACGGAGCATCCCGTGCTCCTCGGAGATACGGAAGAGATCGAAGTCCTGGCTCATGATCGCCACTCCTGTTTCACGACGGTACTCAGTACCCTTCATTATGCATGCGCGCAGCAAAAAGGGAACTCAGTGCCTTCACATGGCGGCACTGAGTTCCCTATCCTTTTTCCTGCCGAACTTCTGCCGAACAAGCCGGTCCGAGCGCAGGGAGATGACAGCGTGGTCCACTCAGCCATCGACACCGACACCCGGAGCACCGTGCTGTACTTCCAGCGCTGCGCGTGGTGCAGCAACCCGACCTTCCAGCGACTGCTCTGCCCCACCTGCGGCTCCACCGAGCTGCGGCTGGAGGCCAGCACCGGCACCGGGGTCGTCCGGCGCTGCGAGGTCGAGCAGGCCCGCACGCCGCTGGTCCGTCAGAAGTCCCTGATCCGGATGGCCGAGGGCTTCGACGTGTGGTGCATCGTCGACGGGCTGCGCAGCACCGTCCCGGTCGGCACCAGGGTCCGGCTGCTCCCCTCCCCCGACTCCGACCAGCCCGAGCTGCGGCTCCTCCCGATGGAGGAGCCGCAGCCCCCGCTGGACGCCGAACCGCGCCCGCTGCCGCCGGCCCAGGGCGGCTTCACCCAGCACCTGGCCGCCTTCACCGAGTAGCCGCGGGCGGCCGCGGCCACGCCGGAGGGCGTGCGGCGCGGCCCCCGCGCACGACGGAGGGCGTGGCACCGAGTACCCGGTGCCACGCCCTCCCGTGCTCCCCGCGGGGATCAGCCCTTGCGGACCTTGACCTCGGCGGTCAGCTGCGGCAGGACCTCGAAGAGGTCGCCGACCACGCCGTAGTCCGCCAGCTCGAAGATCGGGGCCTCCGGGTCCTTGTTGACGGCCACGATGGTCTTCGAGGTCTGCATGCCGGCCCGGTGCTGGATGGCACCCGAGATGCCGTTGGCCACGTACAGCTGCGGCGAGACCTGCTTGCCGGTCTGGCCGACCTGGTTGCTGTGCGGGTACCAGCCGGCGTCGACCGCGGCACGGGAGGCGCCGACGG
>NZ_JBIWPA010000074.1:0-1154 GCF_044768035.1 Kitasatospora sp. NPDC101176 | reverse complement strand
GGGGGGGTGCGTTACGGCAGGTTGCGGGCCATGACGATGCGCTGGACCTGGTTGGTGCCCTCGTAGATCTGCGTGATCTTCGCGTCCCGCATCATCCGCTCCACCGGGTAGTCCCGGGTGTACCCGTACCCACCCAGCAACTGCACCGCGTCCGTGGTGATCTCCATCGCCGCGTCCGACGCGTAACACTTCGCCGCCGCCCCGAAGAACGTCAGGTCCCCGTCCCCGCGCTGCGACTTCGCCGCCGCCGCGTACGTCAACTGCCGCGCCGCCTCCAGCTTCATCGCCATGTCCGCCAGCATGAACTGCACACCCTGGAACTCCGCGATCGCCTTCCCGAACTGCCGGCGCTCCTTCACGTACCCCTTCGCGTAGTCCAACGCCCCCTGCGCGATCCCGACCGCCTGCGCCGCGATCGTCACCCGCGTGTGGTCCAGCGTCCGCATCGCCGTCGCGAACCCCGTCCCCTCCGCACCGATCATCCGATCCGCCGGAATCCGCACGTTGTCGAAGTACACCTCACGCGTCGGCGACCCCTTGATCCCCAACTTCTTCTCCGGAGCACCGAACGACACCCCCTCGTCACCCTTCTCCACCACGAACGCCGAGATCCCCTTCGACCGCAGCTCCGGATCCGTCACGGCCATCACCGTGTAGAACTCCGACACCCCCGCGTTCGTGATCCAGCGCTTCACCCCGTTCAGCACCCAGGAATCACCGTCACGCACCGCCCTCGTCCGCATCCCCGCCGCGTCCGAACCCGCCTCCGGCTCCGACAGGCAGTACGAGAACATCCCCTCACCCCGCGCCAGCGCCCCCAGGTACTTCGCCTTCAACTCCTCCGAACCCGACAACTGCACCGGCAGCGACCCCAGCTTGTTCACCGCCGGGATCAACGAGGACGACGCACACACCCGCGCCACCTCCTCGATCACGATCACCGTCGCCAACGCGTCCGCACCCGCACCGCCGTACTCCTCCGGCACGTGCACCGCGTGCAGGTCACTGCCCTGCAACGCCTCCAGCGCCTCCTGCGGGAACCGGCCCAGCTCGTCCACCTCCGCCGCGAACGGAGCGATCTTCGCCTCGGCCAGCGAACGCACCGCCTCACGGAGCATCCCGTGCTCCTCGGAGATACGGAAGAGATCGAAGTC
>NZ_JBIWPA010000073.1:0-1194 GCF_044768035.1 Kitasatospora sp. NPDC101176 | reverse complement strand
CGGCGAGGACGAGGTGTCCGGCGCCCTGTTCGGCGAGGCGGCGGGCGACCTGCAGGCCGAGGCCGCCGAGGCCGCCGGTGACGAGGTAGCTGCCCCTCCCCGACAGTTCGACGCGCTGGTCGAAGGTCAGCACGACCTTGCCGGTGTGCCTGGTGTGCTGCATGTGGGTGTAGGCCTGCGCCGCCCGGGCGCGGGGGAACACCGTCACCGGCAGCGGACGGAGCCGGCCGGCCGCGAACATCGCCCCGAGCTCCTCGAACAGTCCGGGCAGCAGCGTGGCGTCGAGTTCGGCGTCGTCCCCGAGGTCGAACGGGAAGTACCCGGCGTCCGGGCGCTCCCGGCGCATCCGCTCCGGCGACCAGATGCCCAGCTTGCCCATCTCGACGAAGCGCCCGTCCTTGGCGAGCACGGAGAGGCCCGCCGGGATGAACTCGCCGTTCAGGCTGTTGAGGACGACGTCGACGCCCTGCCCGCCGGTGGCGGCCGCGACCTCGTCGGCGAACGAGGTGCTGCGCGAGTCGAAGACGTGGGCGACCCCGAGGGCCCGGACCGCGTCGTGCTTGGACGCGCTCGCGGTGGCGAACACCTCCGCGCCGAGCGCCAGGGCGATCTGCACGGCGGCGCCGCCGACCCCGCCGGAGGCGGCGTGGATCAGCACCCGCTCGCCGGCCCGGAGCCCGGCCAGCCGGGTGAGCGCGTAGTGGGCGGTCAGGAAGGCCAGCGGGACGGTGGCGCCCTCGGCCATGGTCAGTCCGGCGGGCAGCGCCGCGACCTGGCCGGCGCCGACCGTGACGAAGTCGGCGAAGCCGCCCTCGGCCATCGCGATCACCGGATCGCCGACGGCCAGTCCGGTCACCCCGGCGCCCACGGCGGCCACGACGCCCGCGCACTCGAAGCCCAGCGGGACGTCCGCGGCCCGGTCGAGGCCGTACGCGTCCGCGTAGTGCTCCCGCATCATGCCCAGCATGATCAGCACGTCGCGGAAGTTCAGGCCGGCCGCCCGCACCCGGATCTCGACCTCGCCCGCGCCGGGCGCCCGCCGCTCCAGCGGCTCGGCCCGCAGGTCGTCCGCGGTGCCGTACTCGCCGAGCACCAGCTTGACGGCGCCGGTGTCGGGGGTGGGGTTGGTGGTGGGGGTGAGGGTGGGGGTGTGGCGGGTTTGTCCGCGGAGGGCGCTGTGGGGGTGGTGGGTGG
>NZ_JBIWPA010000072.1:0-1349 GCF_044768035.1 Kitasatospora sp. NPDC101176 | reverse complement strand
CGGAGGGCCAGTTGGGGTTCAACCGTCTGAAGGGCCGCGGCGATGGCCTCGGGTTCGTGGGTGTCGGTGTCGAGGAGGACGAGGCGGCCGGGGTGTTCGGTCTGGGCCGTCCGCACCAGACCCCAGACGGCCGACTCGGCGAGCCCGGGCAGCGGCTCGCCGGCCGTCACCGCGACCGCGCCACGGGTGACGACGGCGAGCCGGGCGCCCTCGGGGTGCTCCTCGGCGAGCCACTGCTGGACGGCGGCCAGCGCGCGGTGCGCGGCCGAACGGGCGGAGTCGGAGCCCTCGATGGTGACGACGGTGGTGGCGGTGCCGGTGGCCGGTGCGGGCGGGGCGGCCAGCTCGATCCAGTCGAGCGCGTACAGCGGGTCGGCGCTGCCGGCCCGGCGCCCGGCGCCGCTGAGCGCGTCGGCGGGCAGGGTGCGCAGGTCGAGTGACTCCGCGGTGGCGACCAGGGCGCCGCTCGGGTCGGTGAGCGTCAGGGCGACGCCCCCGTTGGGCAGTTCGGTGAGCCGGGCGCGGACCAGACCGGCGCCGGTGGCGTGCAGGGTGAGGCGGCTCCAGGCGAAGGGCAGCCGGATGCCGTCGCCCGGGTCGCCGGCCGGCGCGCCGTGGACCGGGAGCAGGTGCAGGGTGGCGTCGAGCAGCGCCGGGTGCAGGGCGAAGCCGTCGGCCGTGAGGGCGAGTTCCTCGGGCAGCCGGACCTCGGCGAACAGGGTGGTGCCGTCCTGCCAGGCCGCGGTGAGGTTGCGGAAGGCCGGACCGTAGTCGTACCCGCGCTCGGCGAGCCGGTGGTAGACCTCCTCCGCGTCGAGCGGGACGGCGCCGGCGGGCGGCCAGGCCGCGTCGGGGGCGGCGGTGGCCGGCGCCGAGGCGGCGAGGCTGCCCGAGGCGTGCCTGGTCCAGGGCTCGTCCCCGCCGGTGCGGGCGTGGACGGTGAAGGGGCGGCGGCCGTCGGCGGCCGGGGCGTCCACGGTGAGCTGGAGTGCGACGGCGCCGGTGGCGGGCAGCGGCAGCGGGGCCTCCAGGGTGAGCTCGTCGAGGACGGGTGCGTCGGCCCGCTCGCCGGCGCGCAGCGCGAGGTCGACGAAGAGGGTGCCGGGGGCCAGCGGGACGCCCTTGACGGCGTGGTCGGCGAGCCAGGGGTGGCGGCCGGTGGCGAGCTCGCCGGAGAACACCAGGCCGCCGCCGTCGGCGAGTTCGACCGGGTCGGCGAGCAGCGCGGCGCCGTCGGTGTCGGCCGTGGCGTCGAGCCAGTAGTGGTGGTGGGTGAAGGGGTAGGTGGGGAGGGGGAGGTGGGGGTTGGGGGTGTGGTTGGTGGGGTGGTGGCCGTGGGTGTGGGTGGT
>NZ_JBIWPA010000071.1:0-1401 GCF_044768035.1 Kitasatospora sp. NPDC101176 | reverse complement strand
GCCGCGTTGAGGGTGTTGAGGGTGTGGGTGAGGTGGGTGGGGGTGGTGGGTGTGGTGGTGAGGGTGGTGGTGATGACGGGGGTGCCGTGGGGGTCGGTGGCGGTGAGGGTGTGGGTGTTGGGGTTGGTGGGGTGGGGGGTGAGGGTGGTGTGGAGGGTGGTGGCGTGGGTGGTGTGGAGGGTGGTGTGGGTGAAGGTGGTGGGGAGGTGGAGGGTGGTGTGGTCGGTGGTGGTGAGGAGGGGGTGGAGGGCGGCGTCGAGGAGGGCGGGGTGGATGGTGGTGTGGGTGGGGGTTTGGGTGGTGGGGAGGGTGGTGGTGGCGTGGAGGGTGGTGTGGTTCTTCCAGGCGTGGGTGAGGCCTTGGAAGGTGGGGCCGTAGGTGTAGCCGTGGGTGGTGAGGTCGTCGTAGAGGTGGGTGAGGGGGATGGGGGTGGTGTGGGTGGGGGGCCAGGTGTGGGTGGTGCTGGTGTCGGTGTGGGGGTCGGTGTCGGGGCCGGTGGTGGTGAGGGTGGCGGTGGCGGTGTGGGTCCAGGGGGTGTGGGGGTTGGTGGTGTGGGGTCGGGTGTGGATGGTGAGGGTGCGGGTGTGGTTGGTGGGTGGGGTGGCGGTGAGGTGGAGTTGGGTGGGGGTGGTGGTGAGGGGGGTGGGGGTGTGGAGGGTGAGTTCTTCGATGTGGGGGTGGTGGAGGTCGTGGGCGGCGTGGAGGGTGAGGTCGAGGAGGGCGGTGGCGGGGAGGAGGACGGTGTCGTGGATGGTGTGGTCGGTGAGCCAGGGGTGGGTGGTGAGGTTGAGGGTGCCGGTGTAGGTGGTGGTGCCGTCGGGGTGGGTGGTGGCGGTTTTGAGGAAGAGGTGGTCGGTCGGGGCCAGACCCAGCGCCGACGGCGTGCCGCTGCCGGTCTGCGGGGTGATCCAGTGCCGGGTGCGCTGGAAGGGGTAGGTGGGCAGGTCGGTGTGGGTGGGGGTGCGGTCGTGGGTGGTCCAGCGGGTGAGGGGGGCGCCGCTGGTCCAGGCGGTGGCGAGGGCGGTGAGGAACTGGGCGTGGTCGTCCTGGTCCCGGCGCAGCGTGCCCAGGACGGCGACGCTTCCGCTCGGGTCCACCTCGTCGAGGGTCTGCTGGATGCCGTAGGTGAGCACGGGGTGGGGACTGCTCTCGATGAACAGTCCGAAGCGGTCCCGGTGCAGGGCGCGCACGGTTTCGTCCAGCCGGACGGTCTGGCGCAGGTTGCGGTACCAGTAGTCGGCGGTCAGCTCGGTGGTGTCGAGCACGTCGCCTGTGACCGTGGAGTAGAACTCGATCTCGGTGCGCTGCGGCTTGATGTGGGCGAGGAGTTGGGTGAGGTGGTGGTGGAGGGGTTCGACGTGGTGGCTGTGGGAGGCGTAGTCGACGGGGATGCGGCGGGCG
>NZ_JBIWPA010000070.1:0-1436 GCF_044768035.1 Kitasatospora sp. NPDC101176 | reverse complement strand
CAATGCCGGTGACTTAATTCGTGTCTCGCTGGCTGATCGTGACTGTTGCTGGTTGTGGTGGTGGCCAGTTGCGGTGTTGGGCGCGTTTGAGGGGCCAGTTGGACATCTTGCGTTTGATGACGCGGGGGCATACCCGTTGACGACGCGGTGGCAGCAGGCGTTCGGTGATCTCAGCCAGGGTGCGGATGAGTGCCCTGGCGAGTCTGCCGGGGGGAAAGTCCCGCCTGGGCGGGGACCTGGCGGCGCACGACCCGCAGGGTGCGGGTGAAGGAGAGCCGGTCGGGGTCCACACCCTCGTGCAGGGCGGCCTGGTGCATGAGCTGCCGGATGGCGTGGTGGACGAGCAGGAGTCCGTAGATCTCCTGCTCGACGCCCCATGGGTACTTCGAGCGCAGGACGAGCCGGGGGCCGCGCTGGTGGGTCTTGATCTCGTCCAGCGTGGTCTCGATCTCCCAGCGCTGGGCGTAGAGCGCGGCCAGCTCGGCAGCGGGTGCCTGTTCGGGGTCGAGGACGGTGGTGACCAGCCGGTAGAGGGTCGCGTCGCCGGTGCGGGCCAGGGTGTACTCGACGACCCGCACGGTCACCGGGTTGCGGCGGCTCTTGCGGTCCTGTTCGGCGTGGACGGTGCTGAGGTAGGAACCGTCCTCCAGGACCCGGACCACGGGCAGGGCGGCGTTGGCGCGAACCCGCCACAGCAGGTCCGCGCCGCTCGCCCGCGCCTGCTGCCACAGCTCGAACCCGTAGAAGCCGCGGTCGGCCAGCAGCAGCATGCCCTCCCGCAGGCGGGCGAACAGCCGGCGCGACAGCGCCTGCTCGCCCACCGACAGCGCACCCACCTCCGCCCCGAACACGCCGTGCGTGCCGCACTCGGCCAGCGCCACCAGCCTCGCCTGCGGGAACGCGCCCCTCCCGCGACCTGTGCCCGGGCGGCCGAAGTGCTCGTCGTTGGCCTCGGTGTCCGCCAGGTCCAGCGTGGTGCCGTCCACGGCGACCACACGCCAGCGCCGGTACCAGGCGCCCTCCGTCCCGGGCACGGCCAGCGGGCGGCACACCCGCGCGAACAGCACCCTCAGCGGCTCGACGCCCAGCCGTCGCCGCGCCCGGCCGATCGCGGCGGTCGTGGGCACCCGCCACGACCGCCGCCCCTCCCCGAGCCCCTCGCCCAGCAGCCGGGCAACCTCCTCATAGCCCTGCCCGAAGAACAGGCACATCGCCAGCACGAAGTACACGACCACCCGCGCCGGCAACAGACGGCTCCGCTTCTCACCCCGCCCGGTCTCCGCGATCACCTCATCGACCAGACCCGGCGGAAACGCCTGGGTCAGCACCCCGATCGCGATCCGGTCCGATATCCGCTCACCCGCAGACGACTTGACCTGCCCCACCCTCGCCATACCCCAATCAACGAGACGACAGCGCCAAAGTCACTGGCATTG
>NZ_JBIWPA010000068.1:0-1813 GCF_044768035.1 Kitasatospora sp. NPDC101176 | reverse complement strand
CAGGCTCGGCGCCGACCAACCCTTCAAGGACCTCGGCTTCGACTCCCTCACCGCCGTCGAACTCCGCAACCGCCTACGCACCGCCACCGGACTCCGCCTCCCCACCACCCTCGTCTTCGACCACCCCACCCCCGAAGAACTGGCGGTCCGGTTGCTGGAGGAACTGGACGTCCCGGAGCGCTCCGACGGCGCGGGCGGCGCCGCGGAGGGCACGCAGCACGGCCCGCAGCACGCGGAGGCGCTCGCGCTGGAGGCGGCGCTCGCCGGGGCCGTGGCCGCGGGCACCACGCTGCCGGGCCCGGTGCTGGCCCGACTGCGCGGCCTGCTGGGCCAGTTGGCGGAGCCGTCCGGCGGCGCGGCGGCGGCCCCGGAGCTCGACGTGGCGAACGCCACCGAGGAGGAGCTCTTCGCCCTCATCGACGGCGGCCGGTCCTGACGGACCGTCCACTGCACTGACCGAGAAGCAATCCGAGGAAGGCACAGGCGACATGGCTGACGAACAGAAGCTCGTCGAATACCTCCGGCGGGCGACCGCGGACCTCCAGGACACCCGGCGGCTGCTCCAGGAGGCGCAGGACCGGGACCACGAGCCGATCGCGGTGGTCGGCATCGGCTGCCGCTACCCGGGCGGGGTGCGGTCGCCGGAGGAGCTGTGGCGCCTCGTCGCGGACGGCGTGGACGCGATCGGCCCGTTCCCCGACGACCGCGGCTGGGACCTCGACGCGCTGTTCGACGCCGACCCGGAGCACTCGGGCACCTCCTACGTGCGCGAGGGCGGGTTCCTGCACGGCGCCGCCGACTTCGACGCGGAGCTGTTCGGGATCAGCCCGCGCGAGGCGCTGGCGATGGACCCGCAGCAGCGGCTGTTCCTGGAGACGGCGTGGGAGTCGCTGGAGCGGGCCGGGCTCGACCCGGCGGGCCTGCGCGGCTCCCGCACCGGGGTGTTCGTCGGCGCCTCCTCGCACGACTACGCCTCCCGCACGCCCACCGTGCCGGCCGCCGTGGAGGGGTACGTCATCACGGGGGCGGCCGCGAGCGTGCTCTCCGGCCGGGTCTCCTACGTGCTGGGCCTGGAGGGACCGGCACTGACCGTGGACACCGCCTGCTCCTCCTCACTGGTGACGATCCACCTGGCGGCCCAGTCGCTGCGCCGGGGGGAGTCCGAACTCGCCCTGGCGGGCGGGGTGGTGGTGATGTCGACGCCGAACATCTTCGTCGAGTTCAGCCGGCAGAAGGGCCTGGCCCCGGACGGGCGCTGCAAGCCGTTCGCGGCCGGTTCGGACGGCACCGGCTTCGCCGAGGGCGTCGGCGTGCTGGTCCTGGAGAAGCTGTCGGACGCCCGCCGCAACGGGCACCCGGTACTGGCGGTGCTGCGCGGCTCGGCGGTCAACCAGGACGGCGCCAGCAACGGGCTGACCGCCCCCAACGGGCCGTCCCAGCGCCGGGTCATCCAGGAGGCCCTGGCCGACGCCGGGTTGACGCCCGCGGACGTCGACGTCGTGGAGGCGCACGGCACGGGCACCACGCTCGGCGACCCGATCGAGGCCCAGGCCCTGCTGGCCACCTACGGGAAGACACGCGAGCACCCGCTCCTCCTGGGCTCGATCAAGTCGAACATCGGTCACACCCAGGCCGCGGCCGGCGTCGCCGGGGTGATCAAGATGATCGAGGCCTTCCGGCACGGCGAACTGCCCCGCTCCCTGCACCTGGACGCGCCGTCCCCGCACGTGGACTGGACGGCCGGACGGGTCGAACTCCTCGCCGAGCACCAGCCCTGGCCCGACACCGGACGCCCCCGCCGCGCCGCCGTCTC
>NZ_JBIWPA010000067.1:0-1874 GCF_044768035.1 Kitasatospora sp. NPDC101176 | reverse complement strand
ACCGCGTGGAGGCCCCCCGGGGCCCCGCCCGGGGGGCGGGGGGGCGGGGGGGGGGGGGGGGGGCCGGGGGGGGGGGGGGGGGGGGGGGGGGGGGGCGCCCCCCCCCCCCCCCCCCCGCCGGACAGTCAGGTGCGGGAGAGGGCCTTGCGCACGCCGTAGGCGGCGGCGCCAAGGGCCAGCACCAAAGCACCCCACAGCACCGAGGCGCCGGGCAGGGCGAAGGCCAGCACCACGCACCCCGCCAGGCCGAGCGCCGGAACCGCGCGCGGCGGGCGCCCCTCGGCGGGGGTGAGGGTCCAGGCGGAGGCGTTGGCGACGGCGTAGTAGGCGAGCACGCCGAAGGAGGAGAAGCCGATCGCGCCGCGCACGTCCGCGACGGCCGCCAGGAGGGCGACGACCGCACCGACGGTGAGTTCGGCGCGGTGCGGCACGGCGAATCGCGGGTGCACGGCCGCCAGGACGTGCGGCAGGTGCCGGTCGCGGGCCATCGCGAAGGTGGTGCGGGAGACGCCGAGGATCAGCGCCAGCAGGGAGCCGAGGGCCGCCACCGCAGCGCCGACACGCACCACAGGCGCCAGGCCGGGTACCCCGGCCGCCCGGACCGCCTCCGTCAGCGGTGCGCCGGTGTGGGCCAGGCGGTCGGGGCCGAGGATGGCGAGGACGGCGAGCGCGACGGCGCCGTACACCACCAGTGTGATGCCGAGCGCGAGCGGGATCGCGCGGGGGATGGTCCGCCGTGGGTCGCGGACCTCCTCGCCGAGGGTGGCGATGCGCGCGTACCCGGCGAACGCGAAGAACAGCAACCCGGCCGCCTGGAGCACGCCGTGGAATCCGGCGTCCGCACCGACCGCCCAGTGGGCGGTGTCGACGTCTTCGCCGGTGAGGCAGGCGGTGACCACGGCGGCGAGCACAGCCAGTACGACGGCGACGATCGCGCGGGTGAGCCAGGCCGCCTTCTGCACCCCGACGTAGTTCACCGCCGTCAAGGCCACCACCGCCGCGACCGCCATCGCGTGCGCCTGCTGCGGCCACACGTACGAGCCGACGGTCAGCGCCATCGCTGCGCACGACGCGGTCTTGCCGACCACGAAGCCCCACCCGGCCAGGTAGCCCCAGAAGTCCCCGAGCCGCTCACGCCCGTACACGTAAGTGCCGCCGGACCGCGGGTAGCGGGCGGCCAGGCGCGCGGAGGAGGTCGCGTTGCAGTACGCGACCACGGCGGCCAGCCCCAGGCCCAGCAGCAGCCCGGAGCCGGCCGCCGAGGCCGCCGGGGCGAGCGCGGCGAAGATTCCGGCGCCGATCATCGAACCGAGGCCGATCACCACGGCGTCGAACACGCCCAGGTGCCGCCTCAGCTCCTCGGGGGCAGCCGTCGGTGCCGACGAAGTCATGGATCCGTGCCTCTCGACGCTCTTCGAATGTCGGCGCGCACCCTACTGGAGCCACTGCACGGGGATGACCACCAGCCTCCGGGGGGCGGCGCTCACCGCGTCCGGCGGCCGTGCTCCGCGGAGATCCGGTGGGCGTGCGCGACCATCTCGGCGGCCGCGTGTTCGCCGACCCCGAGGGCGTGGGTGAGCCGGTGGGCGCTCCAGCCGTGCCGGGCGAGCAGGGTGGGCAGCGGATGGTGTGGACTCCGCGGAGCCGGTGGAGGCAGCGGTGCCGGCGCGACCGCGGGCCGGGATCCCGGTATTCGGTGGCGGACGACCGCGCGGCGGAGTTCATCAGCGCCCCAGACCAGGAACGGGAACGGCGCCACGGTGAGGAGCTGGGTGGGCGTGAGAGGGTGTTCGATAGGGGATTCCCCCCAACTGTCCGGCTTTGATCGAGGTAGCACGGACTCGATTCCAGGATCTCGTGGCGGTCGGGTCCGT
>NZ_JBIWPA010000066.1:0-2252 GCF_044768035.1 Kitasatospora sp. NPDC101176 | reverse complement strand
CCGCTACGAGCGCAAGGGCGCTCACTTCGCAGCGTTCGCCACCATCGCCGCCGCCCTCATCTGCCACCGCAGAATCACCAAATGAGATGAATTCTTAGGCGTAGTCGATGACGATCAGGGCCGGACGGATCAGGTGGCGCAGCATCGGGTAGGCCCGCTGATCGGCCCTGGGGTCGAGGAATCCGGTGGACCATGGGAAGTTGCTGGTGTCGGCGGTCGACTCGGATTGTGGTCTGCGGTCGGCGAGGCGACGGGCGAGTTCTACGGCCAGGCGTGTTTTGCCGACTCCGCCGGGCCCGCGTACGACGGCGACGTCAACGGCCCGCGGGCTGTGGCACCAATCGTGCAGGAGCTGCAGTTCGGTGTCGAGGCCGGTGAATTCGACGGTCTCGGAGCGTGCGGCCAGGAGGTAGGAGGCGGCGGCCACGGGCTGGAGGGGGCTGTCGAAGATGCTGTGGAGGTCGGCGGGTTCCAGTTGCGGGCGCGTACCGCTGGCCCGTTCCACGATGTCGCAGAATCCGCGGTCGTCCAGGAGCCTGCGGGCGGGGATGGCTTCCAGGCGGGCGTTGGCTCTCCCGGGTACGGCCTGCTGCACGGTGGCAACGAGCAGGTCTTCGTGGAATACCCCGGCGCCGGACATGCCTGCCCAAGGAGAGGTTCCGGGCTCGGGCTCACCGGCCGGGACGGCGCTGTCGACCTGGAGGCTGTAGAAGCGGCCGCCCGTGTCGCCGGCGTTGATGTGCCCCTCCGCCGCCTCGGGTTCGCGCCATCGGCGCACCGTGCCCGACTCTCCGTTGCCTTGCCGGCGCTCGGCCGCCGCTGGAAGTCCGACGGCGACGCAGCGCGCTGGCCGCGACGGACTGACGCACACGATCTCGCCCCACCGGACGGGAGCGAACTCGCGGGGCAGGTCGGCCGGCCGAAACCGCAGCAGCGCGGCGTCCTCCCGGTGCCAGGCCACCTCGGCCACTGCACGTACAGGGCTGCCGATGAGTCCCACCGCACACGGGCCGAAGGCCTGTCCGGGCTTGGCGGGCCCGACGACGTGGACGGCGGTGAGGACCAGGCCGGGCGCCACTACACACCCGGCGTCGACCCTGCCCGAGCACTCCACGGACACGGCCCTTTCCCACCACATCGACGACCCGCTACCGCAGCGAGTACCCGCCCTCGGGCACGCCGACCTCACCGACACCGCTGATCGGCACCTCTTCGCCGCCAACGACCCCAAGCGTCACGGTCAGCCGGTGCGTCCGCCCGCTGGTCTGCTCCCCGCGAGCCTCGCTCGAGAACACGAACGCCTTGACCCCGCCGCTGACGCCCCCGACCCGACGAAGTTCCAGCCCCAGGTCCACCACGACATCCTTCACCGTAAACCGGATTTCCGAGTCCGCCCCGCTGCGCTGGGCTGCGACGAGTCCGGCCCTGACGGCCGCGATCGCCTCGGAAAGCTCCGTGCCGTCGAATTCCATGCGCCCCCCACACGACGATCGGCTCTAGGATCGGTCAGCGTATCCGCCGTACACGCCTCACACACCGAGAACGGCCAAACCGGTGCGAGCAGGGTCGCGGTGGCGGACGGGGGTGGGGGTTGGGTGCTGCCGTCCGGGCCGTCGAGGCGGATCACGGCGTGGAAGTGGACCAGGCCGCGCTCTGGTATTCGGCGACCTTGGCGAAGGAGACGCGCAGCACGGCGCGGGCCGCTTTCTGGGTCAGGCCGATCCGGGCGGCGATCTCGCGGCGCAGGTAGATCGTGAAGCGCGCCCACAGGGCTCCGGCGTTGGCGTTGAACAGGACCGCGCCCGGGTAGTCGTAGGTCTTCGGGTCCAGGGGTGTGCCGAGCAGCGCGTCCGTGGGTTCGTGGCGTTTGCCGCAGCGGCAGGGCCGCAGGGCACCGCCCGCGTTGGTGGGGCGGTTGTGGACGGGGCCGAAGGAGGGCGCGGTGAGCGTGGTGAACACGCGGGGGTGGGTTCGGACGGTGTCCGGTACGTTCTTGCCGCCGGTCAGGCCTGCCCGGATCAGTTGGAACGTGTCGGCGGCGTAGATGCGGGAGCAGGCCGGGCAGCGCGAGGCGCGGCGGTTGCCGCAGGCCGTCAGGAGGCTGCCCGTGGGCTCAGTTCGGTCCGCAGGTTGTCGGTGCTGTTGCGGATCTCCTCCAAGAGGGTGTTCGATAGGGGATTCCCCCCAACTGTCCGGCTTTGATCGAGGTAGCACGGACTCGATTCCAGGATCTCGTGGCGGTCGGGTCCGTG
>NZ_JBIWPA010000065.1:0-2760 GCF_044768035.1 Kitasatospora sp. NPDC101176 | reverse complement strand
ACCACCGCCACACCCACGGCCAACCCGCCACCTCCATCGCCTACGGCCTCTGGCACGACACCAGCACCCTCACCACCAACGCCGACCACACCCGGATGAGCCGGGGCGGCGTCCTGCCGCTCAGCACCGAGCAGGGCCTGGCGCTGCTGGACGACGCCCTCGCCGCACACCTGCCGGTGGTCACCGCGCTCCGGCTGGACGGGGGCGGCGCGAGCGAGGTGCCGGCCCTGCTGCGCGACGTGCTGCAGGCCCCCCTGCGCAAGGCGGCCGCGGCGGCCCCCGGCGGGCGCGCGACGGCCGGGCCGGACCTGAAGGAGCGGCTCACCGGGCTGCCGGGAGCCCAGCAGCGGCGCGTCGTCCTCGACCTGGTGCGCGGCGAGGCGGCCACCGTCCTCGCCCACCCCGACCCCAGCAGGCTCGGCGCCGACCAACCCTTCAAGGACCTCGGCTTCGACTCCCTCACCGCCGTCGAACTCCGCAACCGCCTACGCACCGCCACCGGACTCCACCTCCCCACCACCCTCGTCTTCGACCACCCCACCCCCGAAGAACTGGCCACCGCCGTGCTCGCCGAACTCGCCCCCGAGCCGGCCTCCGCCAACGCGGCCGTCCTGGACGGGATCGCCCGACTCCAGGAACTGCTCGGCGAGTTCGCCGACGGCGACCCGGAGGGCGGGCCCGGGCCCCGCGGCCGGAGCGAGGTGACCGCCCGCCTGCGCGCCCTGCTGCGCGGCTGGGACGACGCCCGGCACGCCGCGGACGAGGACGAGGACGCCGTCGACCTCGACAGCGCCGACGACGACGAGCTCCTCAGCGCGCTCGAACGCGAACTCGGCTCGGACTGACCGGAGTTCACCAGCACACCGCGGCCCGGACCAAGGGCCCGTCCGGGCGGATCCCGCCGGACGGGCCCCGGCGGCCGAACCACCGAACCGACCCACGCCAAGGGAGAGACGCCACAGATGGCCAGCACCGAGGAGACCCTGCGCGAGTACCTCAAGCGCGCGACCACCGAACTCCGCCAGACCAAGCGACGGTTGCGCGAGGCCGAAGCCCGTGACCACGAGCCGGTCGCCGTGGTCGGCATCGGCTGCCGCTTCCCCGGCGGGGTCGAGTCACCGGCCGACCTGTGGCGGCTGGTCGCGGACGGCGTGGACGCGATCGGCCCCTTCCCCGACGACCGCGGCTGGGACCTCGACGCCCTCTACGACCCCGACCCCGAGCAGCCCCGGACGACGTACATCCGCGAGGGCGGGTTCCTGCACGGCGCCGCCGACTTCGACCACGCCTTCTTCGGCATCAGCGCCCGCGAGGCCGCCGCGATGGACCCGCAGCAGCGGCTCCTGCTGGAGACCAGCTGGGAGGCGCTCGAGCGGGCGGGCATCGACCCGACCGGCCTGCGCGGCTCCCGCACGGCGGTGTTCACCGGGCTCATCGCACAGGAGTACGCACCCCGGGCGGGCGAGGCCCCGGGCGAGTACGAGGGCTACTTCCTGGCCGGGAACACCACCAGCGTGGCCAGCGGCCGGGTGGCGTACGTGCTGGGGCTGGAGGGCCCGGCGGTCACCGTGGACACCTCGTGCTCCTCCTCACTGGTCGCGATCCACTACGCCCTGCAGTCGCTGCGCACCGGCGAGAGCTCCCTCGCCCTGGCCGGCGGCGCCACCGTGATCGCCCGGCCCAGCGTCTACACCGAGTTCAGCCGGCAGAAGGGCCTGGCCCCGGACGCCCGCTGCAAGCCGTTCGCGGCCGGATCGGACGGCACCGGCTTCTCCGAGGGCGTCGGCGTGCTGGTCCTGGAGAAACTGTCGGACGCCCGCCGCAACGGGCACCCGGTGCTCGCCGTCATCCGCGGCTCCGCCGTCAACCAGGACGGCGCCAGCAACGGGCTGACCGCCCCCAACGGGCCGTCCCAGCGCCGGGTCATCCAGGAGGCCCTGGCCAACGCCGAACTGACCGGCACCCAGATCGACGCGGTCGAGGCACACGGCACGGGCACCACGCTCGGCGACCCGATCGAGGCCCAGGCGATCCTGGCCACCTACGGGCAGGACCGCGAGGTGCCCGTCTACCTCGGCTCGATCAAGTCGAACATCGGTCACACCCAGGCCGCGGCCGGCGTCGCCGGGGTGATCAAGATGATCGAGGCCTTCCGACACGGCGAACTGCCCCGCTCCCTGCACCTGGACGCGCCCTCCCCGCACGTGGACTGGACGGCCGGACGGGTCGAACTCCTCGCCGAGCACCAGCCCTGGCCCGACACCGGACGCCCCCGCCGCGCCGCCGTCTCCTCCTTCGGCATCAGCGGCACCAACGCCCACCTGATCCTCGAACAGGCCCCCGCCACCGAAGCCGCCGAACCCGGTGAGACCACCGCGGCCGTCGACCCCGCCGAGACCGCCGAGGATCCCGGCACCCCCCTGATCTGGCCGCTCTCGGCCCGTGACGCGGCGGCGCTCGGCGGGCAGGCCGCCCGGTTGCGCGCGCACCTGGACACCACCACCGCACGCCCCGCGGACACCGCCCACGCACTCGCCACCACCCGCACCGCCCACCCCCACCGCGCCGCCGTCGTCACCACCGACCCCACCGACCTACGCGACGCCCTCGACGCCCTCGCCGAAGGACGGACGCACGGCGCCCTGTTCACCGGGACGACCGGGACCGCCGACACCCGCACCGTGTTCGTCTTCCCCGGCCAGGGCTCCCAATGGATCGGCATGGGCCGCGCCCTGCTCACCCACTCCCCCGCCTTCCGCG
>NZ_JBIWPA010000064.1:0-4062 GCF_044768035.1 Kitasatospora sp. NPDC101176 | reverse complement strand
TCCGACAGCAGGCCGTCCACGCCCTCCCGGTCGGTGGTGTGGTCGTCCGCGAACCGACGGTCACCCGTCGCGTCCGGCACGTGCTTCACGCAGACAACGATCCTCAAGCTCACGGCCTGTCTCCTGTACTGGTCTCGTCCGGCGGCTGCGGCTGTGCAAGCGGGTGCGAACTTGGCACGCACCCGCTCCGGGCAGCGTGTTCCCGTGCCGGTCCGGAACTCTCTGGCAGCATACTCGCCAGTAGCCCAGTGGTCACTACTGGCCAGTAGCTTAGGCCGGACGGCTGCACTACCGCCTGCGCCCATCCTGCCCCAGCCCACCCCCGACACCACCCGACGGGGCGGCACATCCGCGACCGGATTCGCTCCGCCCCTCACACCGCCCGGCCGAGAGCCGCGATCACGTCCGCCTTGCGCGGCAGCCCCGCGGCCCGGCGCACCACCCGCCCGTCCGCGTCCAGCACCAGGACGGTCGGCGTGCGCAGGACCTCCAGCCGACGGACCAGTTCCAAGCGGTCCTCGGCGTCGAGCTCGACGTGCACCACCCCGTCGACCATGCCGGCCACCTCCGCGAGGACCCGGCGGGTGGCCCGGCAGGGCTGGCAGAACGCCGTCGAGAACTGCACCAGCGTCGCCCGTTCCCCGAGCGCCCCGCCGAGCTCCGCCTCCGACAGCCGTACCGCCCCGTCCCCGGTCCGCACCCGCACACTCCCGTCGCTCCCGGCCCTCAGCAGGCCGGACCCGGTCGCCGCCGTCGGCACGACGACGCACCTCACCGATCCCGTCGCCCCCCAGTCTGCGCCAGCGCCCCCGGGGTCCGGAAAGGAGGTCGACCGCCCCGCGGGGCGCGCGTACGATCGGCGGGTGGACTCCGACCGCGCCGCCCCACCGCTGCCGACCTCCCGCCGCGTCGTCGACCTGGGCCGGGCCACCACCACCCGCTGTCGCTGACGCGCCCCGCCGCCGCCCGTCGCGACCCTCCCGGAGCCCCCGTGCAGATAGACCCCCGCGGTCCCCGTTTCGCCGCCGCCCTCACCTTCGTCGTCCTGGCCGCCTCCCTGATCACCGGCAGCCCCGTCCTGCTCGCCGCCCAGGGGCTCGTCTTCGCCGCCGGCGCGATCGGCGGCCCGCGGCTCTCCCCTTACGGCTGGCTGTTCCGGACGGTGCTGCTCCCCCGGCTGGACCCTCCGTCCGAGACCGAGGACGAGCGGCCGCCCCGGTTCGCCCAGGGCGTCGGCCTGGTCTTCGCCGCCGTCGGCACGCTCGGCTACCTCACCGGGGTGGTCTGGCTCGGCGTGCTGACCACGGCCTTCGCC
The DNA here is from genome assembly GCF_044768035.1 of Kitasatospora sp. NPDC101176. Lineage (NCBI taxonomy): Bacteria > Bacillati > Actinomycetota > Actinomycetes > Kitasatosporales > Streptomycetaceae > Kitasatospora > Kitasatospora sp. NPDC101176. The sequence goes on along the minus strand of NZ_JBIWPA010000064.1, from coordinate 2,747 downwards.
CTCGTCGCGGCCTTCCTCAACGCCGCGTTCGGCTACTGTCCCGGCTCCGAGATCTACCCGCTGGTCCGCCGGGCCCAGGGCCGGCTCGGCGCCGGGGCCTGACCGGGCCGCCCGGGACGGGAAAAGTTCCCGTCCGCTCTCATCACGGAGATCACACCGCGAAAATCCGCTTGACCGGACGCCTCAGGTGACAGCAGGCACTCGTTCGGGGGATCATCTCCGTGAATCACCCGTGACCGCCGCGGCGTGCCGCGCTCCGGTCGGCCCCCTCCCGACGGCGCGGGTACCGCCGTACCGGGCCCCGGCCCGTGGAAGTCAGGACTGACCGTGGCAGAGTTCGTGTACCCGCCGGTGATCGGCGCCGCACTCACCGCCTTCCGCGCGCTCGACGTGCGGATCACGATCGTGGGTGCCGAGCACATCCCCGCCGACGGCGGTGCCGTGCTCGTCAGCAATCACATCAGCTACCTGGACTTCCTCTTCGCCGGCCTGGGCGCCTACCGCGGCGGCAAGCGCAAGACCCGCTTCATGGCGAAGGACGACGTCTTCAAGCACGCGGTCTCCGGTCCGCTGATGCGCGGGATGAAGCACATCCCCGTCGACCGCACCGACGGCCAGCCCGCCTACGAGGCCGCCGTGCGCGCGCTCCGGGCCGGCGAGGTCGTCGGGGTGTTCCCCGAGGCGACCATCAGCCGTTCGTTCATGCTGAAGAAGTTCAAGACCGGCGCCGCCCGCATGGCCGCCGACTCCGGCACCCCCCTGCTGCCCGTGATCCTCTGGGGCACCCAGCAGCTCTGGACCAAGGGCCGTCCGAAGACCCTGACCAAGCGCCACGTCCCGGTCACCATCATGATCGGCGAACCGATTCACCTCGGGCCGAACGACAAGCCCGTGATGGTCACCAGACGCCTGCGTGCCGCCATGGCGGAGATGCTCGACCAGGCCCAGCGCGAGTACCCCGGCAAGCCCTCAGGACCGGACGACACCTGGTGGCTGCCCACGCACCTCGACGGCACCGCGCCCACCCTGGAGGTCGCCGAGGCCGAGGACGAGGCGGAGGCGGCGGCCAAGGCCGAGCGCCGAGCCGCCCGGGGCTGACCGCCCTCCCCTCCACGGCCCTCCCTCCACCGCCTCCCCTCCGACCGACTTCCTACTCCGTGTGGCGGAGCGTGCGCGCAGTGTCGCGTGTCGCTCGGCCATCGGCGCCCTCCGTCTGACACAGTGACAGCTCCCTTCTGGGGCCCTCGTCCTGAATCGGCGACGGAGCGAACGTCGGAGCGGCCGGAAGGTCGGAGACGGAGATGACACGGATGGCCGGCACACGACAGTCGCCCACCCCCAAGGCCCGCACCCGCGCAACCGCCGGTGCGGGCCTTCTGCTGCTGGGCACCCTGCTCACCGGATGCGGGGCCGAACCCGGAGACATCCCGCTCTCCGAGATCCAGGCGGACACCCCCGCCGCTACCCCCGAACCGACCGCCCCGGCCACCCCCGGCGTGGTGGGCGCCGCCGCGGAAGCACCCGCGGTCACCGCCCACAACGGTCTGATCGTCGGCCGCGCCTTCGTCGACGCCACCCGCACCACCAGCGCCATCGTCACCCTGGCCCCTGACGGAACCGCCCCCCACCAGGTCACCCAGCCGCCGGAGCGCGCCCGCGACGACCGCCCCGACTGGTCCCCGGACGGCGCCGTCATCTCCTTCGACCGGACCGACCCGCAGAGCGGCACCGCCCGGCTCTGGACGGTCGCGGCCAGCGGCGAGGGCGCCCACCAGATCGGCCAGCTCTGCGAGAGCGGCACCGCCGACTGCGCCAACGAGGACGAGCGCGCACCCGCGTACTCGCCGGACGGCAAGCAGCTCGCCTTCAGCCGCTCCTGGGGCGCCCTCGACGCGGCCAACGGCAACCAGGTCCAGTACTCGGACCTCTACCTGATGAGCCCGGACGGCACCGACGTCCAGCGGCTCACCTTCCTCACCAACGACAAGCCGTACTCCGGCCAGGTCAGCAACCCCAGCTGGTCCCCCGACGGCAAGCAGCTCACCTTCGAGTACCGCACCAGCGCCACCGGCCAGCCCGCCAACAGCCGCGCCGTCTACGTGGTCGACGCGGACGGCACCGGGCTCCGGCAGCTCACCCCCTGGGAACTGCGCGCCGGTGACCGCGCCAGTTGGTCCCCCGACGGCACCCAGATCGTCTTCACCACCTACCCGGCCGGCCCCGACAACACCCCCGGCGGCGGCATCTACACCGTCCACCCCGACGGCTCGGCGATCGGGGCGCTCACCCCCGCCCCGTCCAACGTCTCCTACGGCACCGCCTCGTACGCGCCCGACGGCAAGTCCATCGTCTTCGCCCAGGCACCGTCCGGCGGCGGGTCCGACCTCTACAGCATGCGACCGGACGGCACCGGCGTCACCCGGCTCACCAACACCGCGGAGGTGTGGCTCAGCCGGCCGGCCTGGGGCACCGCGGCGGTGGCCGTGCCGGCCCGGCCCGAGGAGCAGGACGCCGCTCAGGTGCAGGCCCAGGCGCAGGCGCAGGCACAGGCACCGAGCCAGCCGCAGCCGTCGGCTCAGGCACAGCCGTCGGCTCAGGCTCAGGAGGAGTCGCAGCCCGACAACGGGTGAGGCTCCCCCGGCCCCGGAATCCTCCGGGAAACGCGAAGAACCCCCGCCGGATATCCCGGCGGGGGTTCTTCGTGAATGATTGTTCGGCGGCGTCCTACTCTCCCACAGGGTCCCCCC
>NZ_JBIWPA010000063.1:0-4070 GCF_044768035.1 Kitasatospora sp. NPDC101176 | reverse complement strand
CGGCGGAGACCACCACGGTGTGGGACACCCCGGGGGTGTTGTCCACGAAATTGGTGATCAGCCAGTTCAGGTTCTGTGCGGCCTGGCTCATCTGAGTCAACTCAACGCTCCTGGTGGTTCGAGCCGCCGAAGAGATCGGTGCTTCGGTTCTGCTGTCCGTTGCCGGACGGGTCTACCTGATCGGGGTCGATCCGGAAGCTTCCGGTGTTTCCCGCGCTGCGGCCCTGCTCCACGCCGCGGCGCAGGTTGGTGAGCCGCCCGCGGACCTCCTCGGGGCTGCGGGAGACCTGCGGCCCTTCCTGCGGAGTGGGCTTGGCGTTGCCCGCCACCAGGTTCTGCTTGGGCACGCGCCGGGGCAGGCCTGCCCCGGTGGTCCCGCCGGAGGCGGGCTCGCGGGTCTGCTCGGCCCGCTGCCAGGCGCCGTCGTTGGGCGACTGCCAGGGGGAGGTCGTCGGGCCGGTCGGGCCGTACCCGCCGAGCCCCGACACGTCGTGGCCGCGCGGTTCGTCGACCGACGAGGTGTCCTTGGCACCGGCGAACCAGTTCGGGGTCTCGCCACCGGCTCCGCCGTCCGCCGGGGTGGCCGGGGCGGTGAAGCTGCCGCCGGCCAGCTGCTGGCCGGGGCGGCGCTGCGGCAGCCCGGACGGCAGGGTGGCGGCGGGTTCGGCGGCGGGCAGGGCCGGGGGCTCCGGGGCGTACGGGTGGCCGGCGGGGGCCTCCGCGGCCTGCTGGCCGTACTGGTCGCCGCCGTAGCCGTCCTGGTAGCCCTGGTAGTCCTGGCCCTGGTAGTCCTGGCGGCCGTACTGGTCGTCGGCGTAGCCGGACTGCTCGTAGCCCTGCTGCGGGTACTGGCCGTACTGGTCCTGGCCGTACTCGTCCTGCTGGTCGTAGCCCTGCTGGTAGCCGTACTGGTCGTCGGCGTAGCCGGACTGCTCGTAGCCCTGCGGGGCGTACTGGTCGTAGCCGCCCTGCTGGTACTCCTCCTCGACCTCGGCGTCGAGCACCGGCATCTCGGAGGTGTTCGGGCCGCCCTCCAGGGCCGCGGCGCGGCGCACCTGGTCCAGGCGCTGCGAGCGCTGGACGGCCTCCAGCGCCGGGCTGAAGCCGGAGGAGCCGGCCTGGCCGGTGCCGGTCAGGTGGTCGTCGAAGCCCAGCTCGGCGGCGCTGCGCGGGCGGCCGTCGGGCGCCCACTCGGAGGTCGGCTCCTGCTCGGCGAAGATCCGGGAGACGGTGAACTGCTCCTCGGGCTCCGGGGCGGCGTTCGACTGGGTGACGAACGGCGGGAGCATGACCAGCGAGGTGGTCCCGGCGGACTCGCCGGAGGGGCGGAGCTGGACGCGGACGTCGTGCCGCTGGGAGAGCCGGCCGACCACGAAGAGGCCCATGCGGCGGGAGATGGTGGCGTCGACGGTCGGCGGCTCGGCCAGCTTCTCGTTGATCTCGGCGAAGTCGTCGGCGGTGAGGCCGATGCCCTTGTCGTGGATCTCGACCAGCACGCGGCCGTCCGGCAGGCGGGTCGCGTTGACCAGGACCCGGGTCTGCGGGCTGGAGAACGAGGTGGCGTTCTCGAGCAGCTCGGCGAGCAGGTGGACGAGGTCGGTCACGGCGGCGCCGACGACCTCGACCTCCGGGATGCCGGACAGCTCGACGCGCTCGTACTGCTCCACCTCGGAGGCGGCGGCGCGGAGCACGTCGACCAGCGGGACCGGGGTGTTCCAGCGGCGGCCGGCCTCCTCGCCCGCGAGGACGAGCAGGTTCTCACCGTTGCGGCGCATACGGGTGGCGAGGTGGTCCAGCTTGAAGAGGTTCTCCAGCTGGTCCGGGTCGGCCTCGTTGTTCTCCAGGTCGGTGATCAGCGCCAGCTGGCGCTGGATCAGGCCCTGGCTGCGGCGCGACAGGTTGGTGAAGATCGCGTTGACGTTCCCTCGCAGCAGGGCCTGCTCGGCGGCGAGCGCCACGGCCTGCTGGTGGACCTGGTCGAAGGCCCGGGCGACCTCGCCGATCTCGTCCTTGCCGTGCAGCGGGATCGCGGCGACGGAGGTGTCGACCCGGTCGGGGTCGGTCTTGGAGAGCTTCTCGACCAGGTCCGGCAGGCGGTGGTCGGCGATCTCCAGGGCCGCGCTGCGCAGGGTGCGCATGCCGAGGATCATCGAGCGGGCGACGTAGCCGGTGAGCAGACCGGCCAGGATCAGCGCCGCGACGACGATGATCGTGTTGAGGACGGCGTCGTAGAGCGCGTTGTCCTTCAGGTTGCGGGAGTCGGTGAGGACGTCGTCCAGCAGGACGACTTCGGTGCTCCGCAGGGCCTGGATGTGGGTGTTGGCGGCCTGGTTCCAGTTGTCCGGGGTCAGACCGGCGCCCTTGGCCTCGGCGTAGGCGGCGTCGGCGGCGGCCTTGCCCTTGCTCTGGCCCTCGGCGGCGGCCTGGCTGTAGGCGGCGCCCAGGGCGAGCAGGCTCTGCATGGTGGGCGCGGAGCCGTTGGGCATCTTGTACGCCGAGCGCTCCTGCGCGGCGGCCTGGGCGACCTGCGCGTCGGAGTACTTCTTGGCGTCCTCGGGGGCGCTACCGGTGTTGAACTCGGTGAGCGACACCTGCTCCAGCTTCTCGGCGACGAGGATCTGCTGGATCATGTCGGAGTTCTCGTACCGGGTGGTGGTCCCGGCGGAGATGCCGACGAGCAGGTGCAGCATCAGTGCGCGCTGCGTCGACGCGGAGGCCTTGGCCAGCGACATCGCGTAGATCGCGCGGCCCTTGCTGGTGGCGTTGGTGGAGCCCATGCCGACCGAGTTGTCGTAGGACAGCAGCGGGGCGAACATCACCGAGTAGGCGCTGGCGGTGGCGCTGGCGAACAGCTCGGGGCCGTACGCATTGGCGCGCAGGTGCGGCAGGTTGACCACGAGGTTCTCGAAGGCCTCGTGGCGGCGCGGCAGCTCACCGGACTTGTCGGAGGCCGCGTAGGCCGCGTTGTACGCCTTCAGCGCCGTGTCCGTGTCGGACCGGGCCTTGGCGACCAGGCCGGCCGGGTCCTGCTTGGTGAGCAGGGGTATCAGCGTCTTGTCGCGCTCGTTCTCGAGCGCCTCGGCGAGTTCGGTGGCCGCCTTGGCGAGCTCGGCGGTCTTCTCGGCGCGGGAGGCCTTGATGTAGCCGTCGACCGAGGTGTTCACGCGGAGGCCGCCGAAGACGAGACTGATGATCACGGGGATCAGCAGGATCGCGATCAGGCGGGTCGGCACGCGCCAGTTCCGCGGGCGGAGGAAGTCGTAGCGACCGGAGCCGCCGTCGCCGTCCTGGCCGCCGCCCGGCGGTTCCTTGGACGCGGCCGCGGGCTGCAGCACCGGGGAGGCGGGTGAGCGCTCCTCGGTGGGCGTGAACGCGGAGAATCCGGCCGGGTCCTTTGCGGTACCGTTCGGCTCGCTCTGGCGGGGCTCGGAGCGCCGCTGCGGGGCGGGTTGCTGCTTACGCCTCACTCGACAACTACCTCTCGGCCGACTGCCGGCCATGGATCAATCCAGCGCTACCCCCGGGCCCTGGCCCGTCACCGGGTGGGCCGGCACGAGAGCAATCAGGGGTAGCTGGAATTTCAGCACGTGCAGGGATGGGGGACAAACAGCCGTCGGATGGCACCCGCGTCGGCACAATCTGGACATTCACCGACATGACGGAGCAAAACCGTGGTCATCTGGCGCTGAGTGACGCTAATTCACCACGGAGAGTCACTGTTGATCACAAAATGCCTACCGAACTGTTATCCGCTGCTTATACACGGGTCTTGCGCGGTGCCCCCGGACGACACCGCCCGGTAAGCGCGGCCACCCCGGGGGTCCGTCGCGGTGACGGACCCCCGGGGCGTGCGGCCTGCTCCGCACCCCTCGTCGGCCTCAGCGGAGGCGGGCGAGGAGGGCGTGTTCGACGAGGGTGATGAGGGCGCTCTTGGCGCTGTCGCGCCGGCGGGCGTCGAGGGTGACGACCGGGGTGTCGGCGCTGAGCTGGAGGGCCTCGCGGACCTCGTCGGGGGTGTGGGGCTGGTGTCCGTCGAAGCCGTTGAGGGCGACGACGAAGGGGAGTCCGCT
>NZ_JBIWPA010000062.1:0-4160 GCF_044768035.1 Kitasatospora sp. NPDC101176 | reverse complement strand
ACCACCCACACCCACGGCCACCACCCCACCAACCACACCCCCAACCCCCACCTCCCCCTCCCCACCTACCCCTTCACCCACCACCACTACTGGCTGATCCCGCAGACCCCCTCCGGCGGTCCGGAGCGGCTCGGCCTCGACGCCCCGAACCACCCGCTGCTCGGCGCCTCGCTCGAACTCGCCGAGGACGGCGGCCTGTTGCTCACCGGGCGGCTGTCCCTCGACACCCACGCCTGGCTGGCCGACCACGAGATCCTCGGCCGCCCGCTGCTTCCCGGCACCGCCTTCGTCGACCTCGCGCTCACCGCCGGCGAGCGCGCCGGCGCCCCGCGCCTGGACGACCTCACCCTGGAGGCCCCGCTCGCCCTCCCCGCGACCGGCTCGCTGAGCATCCAGCTGGCGGTCGGGGCACCGGAGTCCGGCAGCGGAGCGCGCACCCTGGCCGTCCACTCCCGCCCCGCCGACGGCACCGGCGAGTGGACCCGGCACGCCGTCGGCCGGCTCGCCCCCGCCACCGGACCGGCGCACCCCGCCCACCCGGCGGCACCGGCACCCGCCTGGCCACCGAGCGGCGCCGAGGCGATCGACACCGAGGCGCTCTACCGGCGGCTCGCCGAGCTCGGCTACGCCTACGGCCCCGCCTTCCACGGCGTGCGGGCCGCGTGGCACCGGGGCGCCGAACTGTTCGCCGAGCTCGCCCTGCCGCAGGAGCTGCACGAGGCCGCCGCCCGGCACCCGCTGCACCCGGCCCTGCTGGACGCCGCCCTGCACCCGCTGGTGGGCCGCGCCGCCGAGGAGGCCGACGGGCTGCCGCTGCCGTTCTCCTGGTCCGGCGTGGAACTGCACGCCACCGGCGCCGACGCGCTGCACGTGCACTGGCGGGACGGGGCGCTGGACGCCCGGGACACCGCCGGCCGACCCGTCCTCACCGTCGAGTCCCTGGCCCTGCTCCCGCTGCGGCCCGACCAGGTGGCACCGGCCACCGGCGGCGGCCGCGACCTCCACCGCACCGGGTGGACGCCCGTACGGCCCGCCGCGCCCACGCCCACCACCCTGGTCCAGGCCCTCGCGGACCTCCCCGCCGACGCAGCCGTGGCCCCTGTGGTCGCCGTGCCCGCACCGGGCGGCCGCGACGCCGTCGCCGCCACCCTGGAGCTGCTGCAGACCTGGCTCGCACAGGAGCGCTTCGCCGGCTCCCGGCTGCTCGTGCTCACCCGCGGCGCCCTGGCCGTGACGGCCACCGACACCGTCCCGGACCCGTGGGCCGGCGCCGTCTGGGGCCTGCTGCGCTCCGCCCAGGCCGAGCACCCGGACCGCTTCGCCGTCGCGGACCTGGACGTCCCGGCCGAGACGGCCGCACTCGCCACCCTGCCCGCCGATGAGCCCCAACTCGCGCTGCGCGACGGCACGTTCCACGCCCCGCGGCTCACCCGAGCGGCCGCCCCGGACGGCACCGCCCCGGACTTCACCGACCGCACCGTACTGGTCACCGGCGGCACCGGCGCCCTGGGCAGCACCGTCGTCCGGCACCTCGCCGCCCGGCACGGCGCCCGACACCTGCTGCTGCTCAGCCGACGCGGCGCGGACGCCCCCGGCGCGGCCGAACTCGCCCGGGAGCTGGCCGAGTCGGGCGCCGAGGTGCGGTTCGCCGCCGTGGACGCCGCGGACCGCGAGGCGCTCGCCGCCGTCCTCGCCGACGTCCCCGCCGAACGCCCGCTCGGCGCCGTCATTCACCTCGCCGGCGTGCTGGACGACGGCGTCCTCGCCGACCTCACCCCCGAGCGGCTGGACGCCGTCCTGCGGGCCAAGGCCGACGCCGCCCGGCACTTGCACGAACTCACCGACGGCCTCGACGCCTTCGTCCTGTTCTCCTCCGTCACCGGCACCACCGGCACCGCCGGCCAGGCCAACTACGCCGCCGCCAACGCCTACCTCGACGCCCTCGCCCAGCACCGCCACTCCCTCGGCCTGCCCGCCACCTCCCTCGCCTGGGGCCTCTGGGCCGACCAGGAGGGCATGGCGGGCGAGCTGGGCGCCGCCGGGCTGGCCCGCTGGGCCCGCGCCGGCCTGCCCGCGCTCGGCACCGAGGAGGCGCTCGCCCTGTTCGACGCCGCCCTGCGGCACCCCGAGCCGGCCCTCGTCCCGGTCCGCTTCGACCCGGTGGCGCTGCAGGCCCGGGCCGCCGCCGGCCCGCTCCCGGCGCCGCTGCGCGCCCTGGTCCGCGCCCCGCGCCGCCGGGCCACCGCCGCCACCGCGGCCGCGACCGGCCGGTCCTGGGCCGACCGCACCGCCGCCCTGGCCGCCCCCGACCGGACCCACACCACCACCGACCTGGTGCTGACCACCGTCGCCACGGTGCTCGGGCACGCCACCGCGGCCACCGTCGAAGCCACCCGGGCCTTCAAGGAACTCGGCTTCGACTCACTCACCGGGGTCGACCTGCGCAACCGGCTCGCCGCCGCCACCGGCCTGCGGATCGCCGCCACCGCCGTCTTCGACCACCCGTCGCCCGCCGCCCTCACCGAGCACCTGCTCGCCCTCCTCCCGGGCGGCACCGCACCCGCCCGCGACCAGGCCGCGCCGGTCACCGCCGCCGCGGACGACGACCCGATCGTCATCGTCGGCACCGCCTGCCGCTACCCCGGCGGGGTCGCCTCCCCCGAGGACCTGTGGCGGCTCGTCCTCGACGGCACCGACGCCATCGGCGACTTCCCCGGCGACCGCGGCTGGGACCTCGACGCCCTCTACGACCCCGACCCGGAGCGGATCGGCACCTCCTACACCCGGCACGGCGGATTCCTGCTCGACGCCGCCGGGTTCGACGCCGAGTTCTTCGGCATCAGCCCGCGCGAGGCGCTCGCCATGGACCCGCAGCAGCGCCTGCTGCTGGAGACCGCCTGGGAGACCTTCGAGCGCGCCGGGATCGACCCGGCCTCCGTCCGGGGAACGCGCACCGGCGTCTTCGCCGGCGTGATGTACAACGACTACGGCTCACGGCTGAGCAAGGCGCCCGAGGAACTGGAGGGGTACCTGCTCACCGGCAACACCGCGTCCGTCGTCTCCGGCCGGCTCGCCTACACCTTCGGCCTGGAGGGCCCGGCCGTCACCGTCGACACCGCCTGCTCCTCCTCGCTGGTCGCGCTGCACCTGGCCGCCCAGGCCCTGCGCCAGGGCGAGTGCGACCTCGCCCTGGCCGGCGGCGTGACGGTCATGTCGCGCCCGGACACCTTCGTCGAGTTCAGCCGCCAGCGCGGCCTCTCCGCCGACGGCCGCTGCAAGTCCTTCGCGGCCGCGGCGGATGGCACCGGCTGGTCCGAGGGCGTCGGCCTGCTGCTGGTCGAGCGGCTCTCCGACGCCCGCCGCCACGGCCACCGGGTGCTGGCCGTCCTGCGGGGTTCGGCGATCAACCAGGACGGCGCCAGCAACGGCCTCACCGCCCCCAACGGCCCCTCCCAGGAACGCGTCATCCGCCAGGCCCTCGCCTCCGCCGGCCTCACCGCCGGCGACGTCGACGCCGTGGAGGCACACGGCACCGGCACCCGCCTGGGCGACCCGATCGAGGCCCACGCCCTGCTCGCCACCTACGGCCAGGACCGCGAAACCCCGCTCCTGCTGGGCTCGTTGAAGTCCAACATCGGGCACAGCCAGGCCGCCGCCGGCGTCGGCGGCATCATCAAGATGATCGAGGCGATGCGGCACGGCGTGCTGCCCCGCACCCTCCACGTGGACGCGCCCTCGCCCTACATCGACTGGGAGACCGGGGCCGTCGAACTGCTCACCGAGCAGACCGCCTGGCCCGAGCACGGGCGGCCGCGCCGCGCCGCCGTCTCCTCCTTCGGCATCAGCGGCACCAACGCGCACGTCATCCTGGAACAGGCGCCGCCCAGCCCGCCCGTGCACATCCAGGACGACCCGACGGCCGGGCCGGTGCTGTGGCCGCTCTCCGGGCACAGTGCCCGCGCCCTCCGGGAACAGGCCGCCCTCCTCGCGGAGTTCGTCCGCGGCCGCACCGACCCGCTCACCGCGATCGGCGCGGCGCTCAGCCACGGCCGGGCCACCCTGGAACACCGTGCCGCGGTGCTGGCCGCGGACCGCGAAACCGCCCTCGCCGCCCTGGACGCCCTCACCCACGACCACGACCACCCCGCCCTCCTGCGCGG
>NZ_JBIWPA010000061.1:0-4293 GCF_044768035.1 Kitasatospora sp. NPDC101176 | reverse complement strand
CACACCCAAGGACGACGCACCAAACCCCTCACCGTCAGCCACGCCTTCCACTCCCCCCACATGGACCCCATCCTCGACGAATTCCACACCGCGGCCAGCGGGTTGACGTACCACCGGGCCACCCTGCCCTTCGTCTCCGACCTCACCGGCACCCTCGTCGAGACCACCGACGCCCAGTACTGGACGGACCACATCCGCGGCACCGTCCGCTACCACGACGCCCTCCAGACCGCCGCACAACTCGGCACCACCACCTACCTCGAACTCGGCGCCACCCCCACCCTCACCGCACCCACCCGCGAAACCCTCGACACCGCCCACATCACCCCCCTCCTCCGCCCCCACACCGACGAAACCCACCACCTCCTCACCGCCCTCGCCACCACCTGGACCACCGGCACACCCCTCACCCACACCACCACCCACACCAACCACACCCCCCTCCCCACCTACCCCTTCCAACACCAACACCTCTGGCTGGACGCACCGGCCCGCCGCCTCCTCGCGGACCGGCCCACCGAACACCCGCTGGCCGACCTGGTGGTCGAACTCGCCGACGACGGCGGCGCCGTGCTCTCCGGACGCCTCTCCGTCCGCAGCCACCCGTGGCTGGCCGACCACGCCGTCCACGGCACCGTGCTGCTCCCCGGGACGGCGCTGCTCGACCTCGCGCTGCACACCGCCGGCCGGCTGGACGCCTCCCGGATCGGCGAGCTGACCCTGCTCGCCCCGGCCGTGCTGCCCGCGGGCGGGACCCTGGAGATCCAGGTCACGGTGGCCGGACCGGACACCCACGGACGCCGCGAACTCGCCGTCCACAGCCGCGCCGAGGCGGGCGCGGAGTGGATCCGCAACGCCACCGGGTGGGCCGGGCCGGCCGCAGCCGCCGATCCCGTCCGGCAGTCCGGCGTCCGGCCGCCCGCCGACGCCGAGGCACTCCCCGTCGACGGCCTCTACGAGCGGCTCGCCGACCAGGGCCGCAGCTACGGCCCGGCCTTCCGCGGGCTGCACGCGGCCTGGCGCGCCGGCGACCTCCTGTTCGCCGAAGTCCGTCTCCCTGAAGGCGCGTTCGGCGACCCGGCCCGATTCACCGTGCACCCTGCGCTGCTCGACGCCGCCCTGCACGCGCTGCTGGCCGCCACCGGCCCGGACGAGGGCCTGCTGCTGCCGTTCGCCTGGGCCGGCGTCCAGGTGCATGCGAGCGCCGCGACCGTCCTGCACGTCCGGCTGACCCCGGTCGACGGCGGGTACGCAGTCCACGCCGCCGATCCGGCCGGCGGACCGGTACTGACCGCCGACCACCTCGCCCTGCGCCCCCTCGCCCCGGGCGCGCTCGCCGTCGGTGCCGGACCGCTCTACACCACCGCCTGGTCGCCGGTACCCGCCCCGGCCGAGCCGCCGGCGGACCGGACCTGGGCCGTGCTCGACCCGCACGGCGCGCTCCCCGACCTGGACGCCCTGCGCGCCGCCCACCCCGAGGGCCCGCTGCCCGACACCGTCCTCCGGGCGATCACCGACGACGGCGTCACCGCCCCGCCCAAGCTCGTCCGCTCGGCCCTGGCCCACTACCTGACGCTCCTGCGCGAGTGGCTCGCCGAACCGCGCTCGGTCGACGCCCGCCTGCTGGTGCAGACCGCCGGCGGCGTCGGCGCCGCCGCCGGGGAGGCGCCAGCCGACCTCGCCGCGGCCGCCCTCTGGGGCCTGGTCCGCAGCGCCCAGAGCGAGCACCCGGGCCGGATCCTGCTGCTCGACACGCCCGCCGTGGAACCCGGGGCGGAGCCGCCGCTCGCCGCCGCTCCGCTGCTCCGGACGGCCTTCGCCCTCGGGGCCGACGAGCCCCAACTCGCCCTGCGCGAAGGCGGTCTGCTGGTACCCCGGCTCGTCCGCGCCGAGCCGGACGCCGACCCGCACGCCGGGTCGGGTGTCGGGTCGGACCTGACGCCGGGCGTGACGGCGACCGCCGAGCCGAGCGCCACCCCGGTCCCCGAACCCGCCGCGCGGTTCGACGCCGACGGCACCGTGCTGCTGACCGGTGCCACCGGCGCGCTGGGCGGGCACGTCGCCCGGCACCTGGTCGAGCGGCACCGGGTCCGGCGGCTGCTGCTGGTGAGTCGGCGCGGGCCCGAGGCGCCCGGTGCGTCCCGGCTGCAGGAGGAACTCGCCGGGCTCGGCGCCGAGGTGCTACTCGTCGCCGCCGACCTCGGTGACCGGGACGAGGTGGCCGCGCTGCTCGCCGCCCACCCGGTGACGGCGGTCGTGCACGCCGCCGGGGTCCTCGACGACGGCACACTCGACTCCCTCACCCCCGAGCGGCTGCACGCCGTCCTGCGCCCGAAGGCCGAGGCCGCCTGGCACCTGCACGAGCTCACCGAGGGGCTGACGGCCTTCGTGCTGTTCTCCTCGGCCGCCGGGGTGCTCGGCGGCGCCGGTCAGGCCGCCTACGCCGCCGCCAACTCCTTCCTCGACGCACTCGCCGCCCGGCGCCGGGCGGCGGGCCTGCCCGCGCTCTCGCTGGCCTGGGGCTTGTGGGCGGGCGAGGCCGGCATGGGCGGCGGGCTGAGCACCGCCGACCGGGCCCGGCTGCGCCGCTCGGGCGTGGCGCCGCTGCCCGTCCCCCAGGCGCTCGCCCTGTTCGACGCCGCACTGGAGGGCGGCCCGGCCGCCGTCCTCCCGGCCCGCCTCGACCTCGCGGGCGCCACCGCCGACACCGTCCCGGTGCTGCTGCGGGGCCTGGTGCCGGCCGGCCGCCGGGTGGCCGCGACCGCCGGCGCCGTCCGGGTCGGCAGCGCCCTGGCCGCGGACCTCACCGCCGCGGACCCGGCCGATCGGCGCGGCCGACTCGTCCGGCTGGTGCAGGAGCACGCCGCCGCGGCCCTCGCCCACCCGAACGCCGAGGCCGTCCCCACCGACCGCGCCTTCACCGACCTCGGCGTCGACTCGCTCACCGCCGTCGACCTGCGCAACCGGCTCGCCGCCGCACTCGGCGTCCGTCTCTCCGCCACCGCCGTCTTCGACCACCCGACGGTCACCCTGCTGGCCGGCCACCTGCTGGACGAGCTGTTCGGCACCGACGACAGCACCACCGCCGACAGCGCCACCTCCGGCCCGCTGCCGACGCCCAGCTCCTCCGAGGAGCCGATCGCCGTCGTCGGCATCGGCTGCCGCTTCCCCGGCGGCGTCGCCTCCCCGGAGGAGCTGTGGCGCCTGGTCGCGGACGGCGTGGACGCGATCGGCCCGTTCCCGGCGGACCGCGGCTGGGACCTGGAGAACCTCTACCACCCCGACCCGGAGCACACCGGGACGACCTACACCCGCTCGGGCGGATTCCTGGACCGCGCCGCCGACTTCGACCCCGAGTTCTTCGGCATCAGCACCCGGGAGGCACTGGCCACCGACCCGCAGCAGCGGCTGCTGCTCGAGACCGCATGGGAGGCCGTCGAGCGGGCCGGCATCGACCCGACCACGCTGCGCGGCTCCCGCACCGGGGTGTTCGCCGGCGTCATGTACGACGACTACGGCGCCCGGCTGCACGGCGCCGCACCGAGCGGCTTCGAGGGCCACCTCGGGCAGGGCAGTGCGGGCAGCGTCGCCAGCGGTCGGGTCTCCTACGTGCTCGGGCTGGAGGGCCCGGCCGTCACCGTGGACACCGCCTGCTCCTCCTCCCTGGTGGCCGTCCACCTGGCGGCCCAGTCGCTACGCTCGGGGGAGTCCACGCTGGCGCTGGCGGGCGGGGTCACCGTGATGGCCACGCCCGCGACCTTCGTCGAGTTCAGCCGTCAGCGCGGCCTGGCCGCGGACGGGCGGTGCAAGCCCTTCGCGGCCGCCGCGGACGGCACCGCCTGGGGTGAGGGTGCGGGGCTGCTGGTACTGGAACGCCTGTCGGACGCGCGGCGCAACGGGCACCCGGTGCTCGCCGTGCTGCGCGGCTCGGCCGTCAACCAGGACGGCGCCAGCAACGGGCTCACCGCGCCCAACGGGCCCTCCCAGCAGCGCGTCATCCGGGCCGCGCTGGCCAACGCCGGGCTGACCACCTCGGACGTCGACGTGGTGGAGGCGCACGGGACGGGCACCACGCTCGGCGACCCGATCGAGGCCCAGGCCATCCTGGCCACCTACGGGCAGGACCGCGAGCTGCCGGTGCTGCTGGGCTCGGTCAAGTCCAACCTCGGACACACCCAGGCCGCAGCCGGCGTCGCGAGCATCATCAAGCTGATCGAGGCCTTCCGGCACGGCGAACTCGCGCGCACCCTGCACCTGGACGCGCCGTCCCCGCACGTGGACTGGACGGCCGGA
>NZ_JBIWPA010000060.1:0-4618 GCF_044768035.1 Kitasatospora sp. NPDC101176 | reverse complement strand
GCCACGCCCTCGGCCTGCCCGCCACCTCCCTCGCCTGGGGCCTCTGGGAGGACGACGGCATGGGCAGCCGACTCGGCACCGCCGACCTCGCCCGGCTCGCCCGCACCGGCATCGCCCCGTTGCCCGTGGACCAGGCCCTGCGGCTGTTCGACGAGGCACTCGCGGCCGACCGCCCGGTGCTGGTGCCGGCCCGCTTCAGCACCGCCGCGCTCGGCGCCCCCGGCACCGACGTCCCGGCGCCGCTGCGCTCGCTGGTCCGGCCCACCCGCCGCCGGGCGGCCGCGGCGGCCGCCACGACCGACGCGTCGCCGGCCGAGCACCTGGCCCGCCGGCTCGCCGCGGCCGGCTCCCCTGCCGAGGCCGAGCGGCTGCTGCGGGAGCTGGTCCGGGCCACCACCGCCACCGTGCTCGGCCACGCCGACCCGGCGACCGTCCAGGACGGCCGGGCCTTCACCGACCTCGGCTTCGACTCGCTCACCGCCGTCGACCTGCGCAACCGCCTCACCGCCGAGACCGGCCTGCGGCTGCCCACCACCCTGGTCTTCGACCACCCGACCCCGGCCGCGCTGACCGCGCTGCTGAGCGCGGAGCTCCTCGCCACCCCGGCCGCGGTGGTCACCGAGGCGCCCAGGGCCGCGGCCCCCGACGACGACCCGATCGCCATCGTCGCCATGGCCTGCCGCTACCCCGGCGGGGTCACCACCCCGGAGGAGCTCTGGCAGCTGCTCGCCGACGGCCGCGACGCCGTCGCCGGCTTCCCCGCCGACCGCGGCTGGGACCTCGACGCCCTCTACGACCCTGACGCCGACCGCCCGGGCACCTCGTCCACCCGCGACGGCGGATTCCTCTACGACGCCGCCTCCTTCGACCCGGAGTTCTTCGGCATCAGCCCCCGCGAGGCGCTCACCACCGACCCGCAGCAGCGCCTGCTGCTGGAGACCGCCTGGGAGGCCTTCGAACGGGCCGGGCTCGACCCGCACGCCCTGCGCGGCTCCCGCACCGGCGTCTTCACCGGCGTGATGTACAACGACTACGGCGCCCGGCTGCACCAGGCGCCCAGTGCCCCGGACGGCTTCGAGGGCTACCTGGTCAGCGGGAGCGCGGGCAGCGTGGCCTCCGGCCGGGTCTCGTACACCTTCGGCCTGGAGGGCCCGGCCGTCACCGTGGACACCGCCTGCTCCTCCTCGCTGGTCGCCCTGCACCTGGCCGCCCAGGCCCTGCGCCAGGGCGAGTGCGACCTCGCCCTGGCCGGCGGGGTCACCGTGATGGCCAGCCCGGCGACCTTCGTCGAGTTCAGCCGCCAGCGCGGACTGGCGCCGGACGGGCGCTGCAAGCCCTTCGCGGCCGCGGCGGACGGCACCGGCTGGGCGGAGGGCGCCGGCCTGCTGCTGGTCGAGCGGCTCTCCGACGCCCGCCGCCACGGCCACCGGGTGCTGGCCCTGCTGCGCGGCTCCGCCGTCAACCAGGACGGCGCGAGCAACGGCCTCACCGCCCCCAACGGCCCCTCCCAGCAGCGGGTGATCCGGCAGGCCCTCGCCTCGGCCGGTCTCACCCCCGACCAGGTCGACGCCGTGGAGGCGCACGGCACCGGCACCCGCCTGGGCGACCCGATCGAGGCCCAGGCCCTGCTCGCCACCTACGGGCAGGACCGCGAAACCCCGCTCCTGCTGGGCTCGCTGAAGTCCAACATCGGCCACACCCAGGCCGCCGCCGGCGTGGCGGGCGTGATCAAGATGGTGCTCGCGATGCAGCACGGGGAGCTCCCGAGGAGCCTGCACATCGACGAGCCGACCCCGCACGTCGACTGGTCGGCCGGCGCCGTCCGGCTGCTGGACGAGGCCCGGCCGTGGCCCGCGGCCGACCGGCCCGCCCGGGCCGCCGTCTCCTCCTTCGGCATCAGCGGCACCAACGCGCACGTCATCCTGG
The DNA here is from genome assembly GCF_044768035.1 of Kitasatospora sp. NPDC101176. Lineage (NCBI taxonomy): Bacteria > Bacillati > Actinomycetota > Actinomycetes > Kitasatosporales > Streptomycetaceae > Kitasatospora > Kitasatospora sp. NPDC101176. The sequence continues at coordinate 2,692 of NZ_JBIWPA010000060.1, read as the reverse complement.
AACAGGCGCCCGCCGCCCCGGAGCAGGCACCCGCCGCCGAAGCCCCCACCGGCCGGGCCGACGGGACCCCGCTGCCCTGGCTGCTCTCCGGCCACACCCCGCAGGCCCTGCACGACCGGGCGGAACGGCTCGCCCGCCACCTCGCCGCGCACCCGGACACCGAACCGGCCGCCGTGGCCCGCGCGCTGGCCACCGGCCCCGCCGCGCTGGAGCACCGGGCCGCCTTCGTCGCCGGCACGGCCGAGGAGGCGCTCGCCGCCCTGGCCGACCCGCTCACCGGCACCGCCGTCCCGACCGCGCGGCGCACCGCGTTCCTGTTCACCGGCCAGGGCAGCCAGCGCCCCGGGGCCGGGCGCGAACTGTACGCCGCCCACCCCGAGTTCGCCGAGGCCCTGGACGCCGCGCTGGCCGCGCTGGACCCGCACCTGGACCGGCCGCTGCGCGACCTGCTGTTCGCCGAACCCGGCACTCCCGAAGCCGCCCTGCTCGACGAGACCCGCTACACCCAGCCCGCCCTCTTCGCCCTGGAGACGGCCCTGTTCCGCCTCCTCGCGCACTGGGGCGTCCACCCGGACGCGGTGCTCGGCCACTCGATCGGCTCGATCGCGGCCGTCCACGCGGCCGGGGTGCTCTCCCTCGCGGACGCCGCCGCCCTGGTGACCGCCCGCGGCCGGCTGATGCACGCCCTCCCGCCCGGTGGCGCGATGGTCTCGCTCACCCTCGACGAGGAGACGACCCGAGGGCTGCTGGCCGGACACGAGGAGCACGTCGGGATCGCCGCGCTCAACGGCCCGCGGGCCACGGTGATCTCCGGCACCCGGGAGGAGGTGCTCGCGGTCGCCGAGCGCGCCGCCGGACTCGGTGCCCGGACGAGGCGACTGACGGTCGGCCACGCCTTCCACTCACCGCTGATGGAGCCGATGCTGGACGGTTTCCGGGAGCTGCTGGCCGGTCTGGAGTTCCACCCGCCCCGCCTCCCGGTGGTCTCCGACCTCACCGGCCGCCCGGCCACCGCGGCCGAGCTGGCCGACCCGGAGCACTGGGTGCGGCACGTCCGCGAGACCGTCCGCTTCGCCGACGGCCTGCGCTCCCTGGCCGCCGAGGGCATCGACGCCTTCCTGGAGCTCGGCCCGGACACCGTGCTCGCCGCGATGGCCGCCGACACCCTGCCGGAGGCCGTCCTGCTCTCCCTGCTCTCCCGCAAGCAACCCGAGGCCGCCGGCGTCCCGCGGACCCTCGCCGCCCTGCACACCGCGGGCGGTCCGGTGGACTGGGCCGCGTACTTCGCGGACGTCCCGGCCGGCCCGCGCCCGGAGCTGCCCACCTACCCGTTCCAGCGCGAGCGGTACTGGCTGGACGCCCCGGCCGCACCCGTCGGCGACGGCCTGGCCCGGGCCGGCCTCGGCGAGGCCGGCCACCCGCTGCTCGGCGCCGCCGTGGACCTCGCCGACGGCTCCGGCACCGTCCACACCGGCCGGCTCTCGCTCTCCGCCCAGCCGTGGCTGGCCGGTCACGCCGTCCTCGGCACGGTGCTCGTCCCCGGCACGGCCCTGCTCGAACTCGCCCTGCACGTGGGCGCGCGGGCCGCCGCGCCCACCGTCGAGGAGCTCACCCTCCAGGCGCCGCTGCTGGTGCCGGACCAGGGCGCCGTCCGGCTCCAGGTCACCGTCGGGGCCGCCGACCAGGTGGGCCGGCGCACCCTCACCGTGCACTCCCGACCGGACGGCAGCGACACCGGCACCGCCGAGCAGACCTGGACGACGCACGCCACCGGGCTCCTCGCCCCCGGCACCACACCCGACCCCTCCGCGGACGGGAGCGGCACCGGCACCTGGCCGCCCACCGGCGCCGAGCCGGTCGACCTCACCGACGCCTACCGGCGGCTCGGCGAGCACGGCTACACCTACGGCCCGCTCTTCCAGGGCCTGCGGGCGGCCTGGCGAAGCGACCGGACCTGGTGGGCGGAGGTCGAACTGCCCGACGCAGCAGCCGACACCGGCTTCAGCCTGCACCCGGCCCTGCTCGACGCCGCCCTGCACCCCCTGGCCCTCGCCGGGCCCGGCCCGGACGGCGGCCTGCCCGTCCCGTTCTCGTGGCAGGGCGTCCGGCTGCACGCCACCGGCGCCCGCACCCTGCGGGTCACCCTCGACACCGCGACACCCGAGCACACCTCACTGCGACTCACCGACGCCACCGGGGCGCCCGTCCTGTCCGTCGGCGCGCTCGCCGTCCGGGCGACCGACCCGGCCCGGCTGACCGCCGGCCGCCGCACCGCCGGCAGCCTCCACCGGATCGCCTGGGTGCCCGTGCCGGCGCCCGCCGCCGCGGCGGCCGAGCCGCCGGTGCCGTACGCCGAGGCGCTGCGCCTGGTCGGGGCCGGGGCACCGGCGCCCGGCGTCGTCCGATCCGACGTGCCGGACGCCCCGTCCGTGTACCGGGTGCTCGACGAGCTCCGGGGCTGGCTGGCCGACGACCGCTTCGCCGACTCCCGGCTGGTGCTGGTCACCCGCGGCGCGGTCGCGGTGACGGCCGGCGAGCCGGTGGACGGGCTGGCGCAGTCCGTGGTGTGGGGTCTGGTGCGGACGGCCCAGACCGAGCACCCCGGCCGCCTCGTCCTCCTCGACACCGACACCCACGAACCCGAGGCCATCGCCGCGGCCCTTCAGACGGTTGAACCCCAACTGGCCCTCCG
>NZ_JBIWPA010000059.1:0-5369 GCF_044768035.1 Kitasatospora sp. NPDC101176 | reverse complement strand
ACCTGGACGGCCTGATGGCCCGCCGCCGCTCCCTCGGACTGCCCGGACTCGCCGTCAACTGGGGCCCCTGGGCCGAGGTCGGCATGGCCGCGGACGAGGGCGACGCCTACGACCGGATCGGCCTGCGGATGCTCCCGGCCGACCAGGGCTCCCGCCTCGCGGTCCGGCTGGCCCGCACCGGGCGGGCGACGCACGAGGTCGCGGTGCTGGCCGCGGACTGGCGGCGGTTCCGCACCGCGCTCGGCGAGGACCTGCCGGCCGGCTACCTGGCCCGGCTCGGCGCCACCGCCGAAGGCGCCGTCACCGCCCCGGGCGGCCGGCCCGACCGGGCCGCGGACACCGCACCGCCCTCCGCCCGCCAGGAGCTCGCGGCGGCCGCCGACCCCCGGGCGTTCCTCGCCTCCTGGGTCGAGCGGACGCTGCGCACGGTGCTGGGCTCGCGGGCGCCGATCGGCCCGCACCAGGGCTTCTTCAGCCTCGGCATGGACTCGCTGATGACCGTCGAGTTCCGGTCCAGGATCGCCGCCGGACTCGACCTGAAACTGGCCACCACCGTCGCCTTCACCTACCCGACCCTCGACGAGCTGGTGGGCTTCCTGGCCCGCGAGCTCGGCCTCACGGCCGACGCCGCGGCACCCGTCCGGGCCCGGGGCGGCGCAGCGGGGCGGCAGGACGCACCACCCGCACCGGCGGCCCCCACCGGCGACGCGGTCGGCGACCTGATGGCCCGGATCTCGCAGAAGTACCAGAGCCACCGGAACGCCTGAACGGGTGCCCGGACTCCCCCACACGAACGGCGAAACGAAACAGAGGTACCAGAGTGACTACCCCGACCATCACCGCCGGAGTGCGCTACCTCGCCCCCCGGTGGCGTGACAGCGGGACCGCACCCGAGATCGGTGACTGGGGCTCCCTCGCCACCAACACCGTGCGGCACGACGTCCCCGTCGCGAACGCCCGGGGTACCGAGTACGGCCTCGACACCACCGGCTTCACCCTGCTCGAACACCGCACCGAGGTCGACTTCCGCGACGAGTCCGCCGTCCTCGGCCGGTACTTCGCGGAGCTCGCCCCGCTGGTCAAGGAGCAGAGCGGCGCCGACGAGGTCTTCGTCACCCACCACTTCGTCCGCTGGGGCGACCCGGAGGACTTCGAGGCCGGCTACGCCGGCTTCCTGCACGGCGACAAGGGCCTCGGCGACCCGTTCGGCTACACCCGCTCCCGGATCGAGGAGCTCGGCATCGAACTGGGCTCCGACCAGGACCACGACTTCGCCTGGTACAACACCTGGCAGCCCGTCGACCGCGAGGTGTTCCAGCACCCGCTGGCCCTGATGGACGCCCGGACGGTGCCGCGCGAGCACATCCACGACTACTACTACACGAGCGTGGGCGAGCCGCACCCCGAGTCGTCCCCGGTCTTCGACGAGGGCCACCGCTTCTACTACTTCCCCCGGATGCGGACCGACGAGCTGCTGATGTTCAAGCAGCTCGACACCCGCCCGGACCGCGCGCCGACCTGTCTGCACTCGGCCTTCACCGATCCGACCGCGCCGGACGACGCACCGCTGCGCCGCAGCATCGAGGTGCGCTGGATGTGCGCTTTCAAGCGCTGAACCGCTGAGTTGCTGGAGGGGAACCACACCATGGCCGGACCGACTCCGGACGCCGATCTGCTGGCAGCGCTGCAGCAGTCCGTCTTCGTCATCGACAAGCTGGAGGGCGAGCTCGCCCGTACCCGCGAGGACATCGCGATCATCGGCATGTCCTGCCGGTTCCCCTCCGCGGGCGGCCCGGAGGCCTTCTGGGAGCTGCTGCGCGGCGGAGTCGACGCCATCACCGAAGTCCCGGCCGACCGCTGGGACATGGAGTCGCTCTACGACCCCGACCCGGCCGCCCCGGGCAAGCTCTACAGCCGGCACGGCGGCTTCGTCGCCGACGTCGACCGCTTCGACCCGCTCTTCTTCGGGATCTCCCCCAAGGAGGCGGCCCGGCTCGACCCGCAGCACCGGCTGCTGCTCGAAGTGGCCTGGGAGGCCGTCGAGGACGCCGGGTACGCCCCGCGCTCGCTGCGCAACAGCCGCACCGGCGTGTTCGTCGGCATCGCCGAGAACGACTACGCGCGCCTCGTCGAGGAGGCGCACGGCACCCGGCTCGACCACTACGACGCCACCGGCACCGGCTTCTGCTTCGCCTCCGGCCGGATCTCCCACGCCCTGGGCCTGAACGGCCCCAACATGGCCCTGGACACCGGCTGTTCGAGCTCCCTGGTGGCCCTGCACCAGGCCGTCTCGGCACTGCGGCTGGGCGAGTGCGAGCTCGCCATGGCGGGCGGGGTGCACCTGCGGCTGTCCCCGACTACCTCGCTCTCGCTCGCCAGGACGGGGGCGCTCGCCCCCGACGGCCGGTGCAAGACCTTCGACGCGAGCGCCGACGGCTTCGGCCGCAGCGAGGGCTGCGGCATGGTCGTGCTCAAGCGGCTCTCCGACGCCCACCGCGACGGCGACACCGTGCTCGCCGTGGTCCGCGGCTCCGCGGTCAACCACGACGGTCCGGCCAGCGGCTTCACCGTCCCCAACCACCGCGCCCAGGTGGAGCTGATCCACAGCGCGCTGGAGAACGCCGGGGTCGAGCCCGAGCAGGTGGCCTTCGTCGAGACGCACGGCACCGGCACCCAGCTCGGCGACCCGATCGAGGTCAGCGCCCTCGCGAGCGTCTTCGGCGGGAGCGGGCACCCGGTGCTGCTCGGCGCCGTGAAGAGCAACATCGGCCACACCGAGGGCGCGGCGGGCATCGCCGGCATCATCAAGACGGTCCTCGCCCTGCGCCACGCGGAGGTCCCGGGGAACGTCCACTTCACCGAACCCAGCCCGCACATCGAGTGGGACGGCCTGCCCTTCGTCGTGCCCACCGGGCCGACGGCCTGGCCCGAGGTCCCCGGCGGCGTCCGGGTGGCCGGGGTGAGCTCCTTCGGCATGAGCGGCACCAACGCGCACGTCCTGCTCGCCGCCGCACCCGACGCACCCGCGGACACCACCGACACCGCCGGGGGCGCCCCCGGGCGCACCGCGCAGGTGCTCACGCTCTCCGCGCGGACCGAGGACGCCCTGGACGAGGCGGCCGCCCGGATGGCCGCCTTCCTGGCCGGCGGTGCCGGCGGCGCCGACCTGGCCGACGTCTGCCGCACCGCCAACACCGGCCGCGACCACTTCGAGCACCGCCTCGGCGTGGTCGGCGGCTCGGCCGCCGAGCTGGTCGAGCGGCTGACCACGGGCGGCGCCGTCACCGGCTTCGTCCCCGCCCACCGGCCGGCCCCCACCACCGCCTTCCTCTTCACCGGCCAGGGCTCCCAGTACCCCGGCATGGGGCGGGAGCTGTACCGCACCCAGCCGGTGTTCCGGGAGGCCGTCGACCGGTGCGCGGCCGTCCTGGACCGCACCCTGGACCGCCCCCTGCTCTCCGTGCTGCACCCCGACACCGTCGGGGAGGCCCCGTACGACCTGGACCGCACGGAGTACACGCAGCCCGCGCTGTTCACCGTCGAGTACGCCCTGGCCGAGCTCTGGAAGTCCTGGGGCGTCACCCCGCAGGTGGTGCTCGGGCACAGCGTCGGCGCCATCGCGGCGGCCTGCGTGGCCGGGGTGTTCCCGCTGGAGGACGCCCTGCTGCTGGTCGCCGAGCGGGCCCGGCTGATGCAGGCCCTGCCGGAGGGCGGGGTGATGGTGTCGCTGCGGGCCGAGGAGGCCGTGGTCGCCGCCGCCGTCGCCGAGCACCCCCTGGTGTCCGTCGCCGCCGTCAACGGGCCCGGCGAGATCGTGGTCTCCGGCGACGCCGGACAGGTGGACGCCGTCCTGGCGGTGCTCGCCGGGCAGGGGGTGGAGGGCCGCCGCCTGCCGGTGTCCCACGCCTTCCACTCGCCGCTGATGGCACCGGTGGCCGAGGAGTTCCGGGCGGTGGCCCGCCGCGTCCGGTACGCGCCGCCGCGGATCACCGTGGTGTCCGACCTCACCGGCGCCCCGGCCGGGGCCGAGGAGCTGTGCGACCCCGAGTACTGGGTGCGGCACGCCCTGGCGCCGGTCCGCTTCGCCGACGCCGTCCTGGCCGCGCACGCGGCCGGCGCCCGGGTGTTCGTCGAGACCGGCCCGAAGCCGGTGCTGCTCGGCCTGGCCCGGACCGGCCTGACCGGCGACCGGGGCGAGGACAGCGCCTGGGTGCCGAGCATGCGCCCCGGCCGCGAGGAGGCCGAACTGCTCGCCGGGGCCGCCGCCCTGCACGTGCGCGGGGTGCCGGTCGACTGGGCCGCCGTCGACGGCCGCCCGCGGCCGCGCCGCGTCCCGCTGCCCACCTACCCCTTCCAGCGCGAGCGCCACTGGTTCACCGCGCCGGCCGGCGCCGGCCGCGCCGCCGCCCGGGTGCGGCCGCTGCTCGACACCGAGGTGCGGCTGCCGGTGTTCCGGGCGACGGTCTTCCAGAGCGCGCTGGGGACGGGCACCCAGCCCTTCCTCGCGGAGCACCGGGTCGCCGGCGCCCTGGTGTCACCGGCCGCCTGCCACCTGGCGATGGCCGCGAGCGCCGTCGAGGCCGGCACCGGCGCAGCCGCCGTCGAGCTGCGCGACGTGGTCTTCCCCGAGCCCCTCGTGGTGCCCGCCGAGGGCACCCGGACGGTCCAGCTCGTGCTGAGCCCGGCGCCGTCGGGCACCGACCGGGAGTTCCGCCTGGTGGGCGTCCCGGAGGGGGCCGACGAGGAGGGCTCGGTGCACGCCACCGGCCGGGTGCCCGAGGGCGCCGCGGCGGCCGGGGCCGCGCCGGTGGTGGACGTCACCGCCGTCCGCGACCGGCTGGACCGGGAGGTCGACCGCGAGGAGCTGTACGCGCGGCTGGCCGACGGCGGCATCGAACTCGGCCCGGTCTTCCGCCGGCTGGACCGGATCTGGGCCGGCCGCGACGAGGTGCTGGCCACCGTCGCCCCGGCGGCGGGCGCCGAGCCCGTCGCCCCGGTCCACCCCGGGCTGCTGGACGCGCTGTTCCAGGCCACCGAGGCCGTCGCGCTCGCCGCCGGCACCGAGGGCACCGCCCGGCTGCCGTTCGCGGCGGACCGGCTGACGGTGCACCGGGACGCCGACCGGCGGGCCCACTGGGTCCACGCGCGCCGCACCGCGGACGGCCGTTGGGACATCGTCCTGCTGGACGGGTCCGGGACGGCCGTGGTCGAGGTGGCGGGCTTCCAGGACCGCCCGGCCCCCCGCGAGGGCTTCGGCGCCGGCCCCGAGTGGGCCGACTGGCTGGTGGGTGTCCGGTGGGAGGAGACCACCGAGGACAACCCGCCCGCCCCCACCGGACACTGGCACGTCACCGGCACCACCACCGACG
>NZ_JBIWPA010000058.1:0-5644 GCF_044768035.1 Kitasatospora sp. NPDC101176 | reverse complement strand
GCCCCGCCGCCTGGGTGGTGTGGGGGGTTTGGGGGCGGGCCATGGGCGCCGCCGCCTCCGGCGTGCGCACGGCCCTCCCCCCCCCCCCCCGGCCGGGGGGGGGGGGGCGGGGTCCGCCCCCGCCCCGCCCCCGTCCGACGGGCCGATCGGCCCTCCCGGGACGACCGGCCGGACCAGTGTCGGGAGGCGTTCGCCCCTGGGCTCGACGGCGGGCGCCGACGGACAGTGGCAGGGACGGAGCCCCCGGTGCGTCCGGCGCCGGGTCACCGCGAGCGCGCCTGGAGGCAGCCATGCGCCGTGTCATCCGCTTCCGCGACCTCGGCCGGGAGGACGTCGGCCTGGTCGGAGGCAAGAACGCCTCACTCGGCGAACTGATCAACGGCCTCGGCCCCGCCGGAGTACGGGTACCGGACGGTTTCGCCACCACCGCGGACGCCTACCGCGAACTGCTCGACACCGGTGGCCTGCGCGAGCGGATCGCCGAGCAGGTCGACCGGCTGCACGGGGGCGCCCCTCTGGCCGAGGTCGGCGCCGCGATCCGCTCCGCCGTCCTGGCCACTCCGCTGCCCGCCGCACTGACCCGGGACGTCCTGGCGGCCTACGGGCACCTCGCCCGCGAAGCCGGGCGCACCGACCCCGACGTCGCGGTGCGCAGCAGCGCCACCGCGGAGGACCTGCCGGAGGCGAGTTTCGCCGGCCAGCAGGAGACCTTCCTCAACGTCCGGGGCACCGAGGCCCTGCTGGACGCCTGCCGGCGCTGCTACACCTCCCTGTTCACCGACCGGGCGATCGACTACCGCGAGCGGATGGGCTTCGACCACCTCGCCATCGCCCTGTCCCTCGGCGTGCAGCTCATGGTGCGCTCCGATCTCGCGGGCGCCGGCGTGGTGTTCACCCTGGACACCGAGACCGGCTTCCCGGGCGTGGTCGTCATCAGTGCCGCGTGGGGGCTGGGCGAGACGGTGGTCAGCGGCCAGGTGGACCCGGACGAGTACACGGTGTTCAAGCCGGTGCTAAGGGACCACCACCTCGACCCGGTGGTCCAGGTGCAGCTGGGCGCGAAGCGCCGCAAGGCCGTGTACGGCGAGGACGGCTCGACCACGACCGTCGACACCGACGGGGCCGAGCGGGCTCGACCGGTCCTCGGCCAGGGCGACGTCCGCACCCTCGCCGAGTGGGCGGTGGCGGTCGAGGAGCACTACGGCTGCCCGATGGACCTGGAGTGGGCCAAGGACGGCATCAGCGGTCTGCTCTTCCTCGTCCAGGCCCGGCCGGAGACCGTGCAGTCCCGCCGACGGGGTGAGGTGCTGCGCCGCTTCCGGCTGACCGGTACGGGCGAGCGCCTGGTGGACGGCATCGCGGTGGGCGAGGCGGTCGGCGTCGGGCCGGTGTGCGCGCTGGCTGAGCCGGTCGGGCTGGAGCGCTTCCCGCAGGGCGCCGTCCTGGTCACGGAGATCACCGACCCGGACTGGGAGCCGCTGATGAAGCGCGCCGCCGCGATCGTCACCGACCACGGCGGGCGCACCTCGCACGCCGCGATCGTCAGCCGGGAGCTGGGCGTGCCGGCCGTGGTCGGCACCGGTTCGGCGACCGCCCTGCTGACCGGTGGGCGGGAGGTCACGGTGTCCTGCGCCGAGGGCGCGGAGGGCCACGTCTACGCGGGCCGGGTCTCCTACGAGGCGACCGAGACCGACCTCGGGTCGCTGCCGGCCACCCGGACCAAGGTGATGCTCAACCTCGCCGACCCAGGCGCAGCTTTCCGCTGGTGGCGGCTGCCGGCGGACGGCGTGGGCCTGGCCCGCACCGAGTTCGTGGTCGCCCACCAGGTGCGCGTCCACCCGATGGCGCTGCTCCACCCCGAGCGGCTGTCCGGCGAGGACCGGCGGCTGGTGGACGAGCTGACATACGGCTACCCGGACCGCACCGACTACTTCGTTGACCAGCTCGCCCAGGGCGTCGCCCGGATCGCCGCCTCCCGCTGGCCGGACCCGGTGGTGGTGCGCACCAGCGACTTCAAGACCAACGAGTACGCCCGGCTGGTCGGCGGTGCGCCGTTCGAGCCGGTCGAGGCCAATCCGATGATCGGCTGGCGCGGCGCGAGCCGCTACTACGACCCTGGCTACCGCGAGGGCTTCGCCCTGGAGTGCCGGGCGCTGCGCCGGACCCGTGACGAACTCGGGCTCACCAACGTGGTCGTGATGATTCCGTTCTGCCGCACCCCGCAGGAGGCCGACCGGGTGCTGGCCGTGATGGCCGACAACGGGCTCACCCGGGGCGCCAACGGCCTGCGGGTGTATGTCATGGCCGAGATCCCGGCCAACATCCTGCTCGCCGAGCAGTTCGCCGAACGCTTCGACGGCTTCTCGATCGGCAGCAACGACCTCACGCAGCTCACCCTCGGCGTCGACCGGGACTCCGGCCTGCTGGCTCATCTCTTCGACGAGCGCAACCCGGCGGTCACCCGCAGCATCGAATCCCTGATCGCCACCGCCCACGCGGCTGGCTGCCACGTCGGCCTCTGTGGCCAACGTCCCAGCAACGACCCGGACTTCACCCGTTTCCTGGTCCAGGCCGGAATCGACTCGGTCTCCGTCACCCCGGACAGCTCTGCCGTGGTGAAGCGCGCCGTGGCCACGGCCGAGGAATCCTGCTGACATGCCGTCCATGCCGGTACCGGGAACCGGCGGGGTGAGCGCCACGAGCGCGGCGACCACCCACCGGCAGGCACGGATGGCGACCGCCGAACGACACGAACGTGGAGATGTGTGTGATGAGTGAGAATGACGAACGGCCGGCCCGGATCGTTGTGGGAGTGGACGGATCTCCGGCTTCAAGGGCCGCACTGGCCTGGGCAGTCCGCTATGCCGAGGCCACCGGAGCCATCGTGGATGCGGTGATCGCCTGGCAGTATCCCGTCGGATACGGCTGGCCCGCACCTGTTCTCCAGTCGTTCGACTTCGAGGACAATGCCCGTCAGGCACTGGCCGACGCCGTGGGCGAGACGGGGGCTGACACACCTCAGGTCCAAATCCGACAGCACGTCGTCCAGGGCCATCCGGCCACCGCCCTCCTCGAATCCGCCGACGGCGCGCACCTGCTCGCCGTGGGCAACCGCGGACACGGCGGTTTCACTGGAGCACTCCTCGGCTCGGTCAGCCAGCACTGTGTCCATCACGCGAACTGTCCGGTCGTCGTCGTGCGTGACGAGACCGGACCTCGTCTCTGACCGCGACCGGCCGGGCGAGGCCACGGGGCGTCGCATGCATCTTCGGGCCACCCCCGTGCCCGATTCCGTTTTCCTACGTCTTCGCCCAGCCGTCGGTGACCGGGCCGGACGAGGTTGGAGGGACGTCGGAACCAGGTCGTCCACGGCGCCGACGGGCTTCTTCCCCGCCGCCACAGCTTCCTGCCAGAACGCGCTGAGACCCGCGCGACAGTCGACGGGTCGCGGCCGCACCTCGGCGCCCAGCGGCAACCGGGCGGCGCCGGTGCGAACGACCTTCAGTGGGTGAGCGGCACGAGCAACTCGATGCGGCCGTCGCGTAGGTGGTTGCGATGACCGTCGGTGAACTCCAGCCGCACGCTGTGGTCGGCCGGAAGGCCTACGACCACGGCGCTCTCGATTGCGCCGTACGACGAGTCGCGGTACACGCACACGCGGTCGCCGATGTGGAATTTCGCCGTCTCCGAGATGATCACCGAACTCACCTTCCGTCCACCTCGCCGGGACTCCTCCACCCTCGCGGACCCGGAACACCGCCCCCAGAGGCCGGGACCCCGGTGTGCGGGGCTCTCCCGCCCTCATCCCGCGGTACGTCCGGCCTTCCCGGCGAGCCGGTAGTGCCCCCGACAGGTCCTTGTCGGTGGGTCCATCGGTGGTCCGAACGGCCCTGCCGTGCGGAGCCCGGCGGTGGTCTTCTGGACGCAGGGGCCCGGTCGTCGCACGGCCCCCCAGCAGGCTCGGAACCGCCTCAGCAGTTGGAACCCCGTCCGGCCCGAGCCACCTGTCCCAGCCTGAGAAACCCAGGAGCCGATGATGACCACGACAGCCCCGAACCCGCTGCGCACCAAACGGTGGTCCCTGCGCCTCGACCTCTTCGAGGAGGGCGACACCACCAAGGTCCACGCCACCCTCGACACGGGCGACAACACCCTGGAGGCCCGCACCACCGCCCACCGCAACCCCCTCGACCCGCCCGTCCCGGAGATCGGCGACGAGTACGCCGCCGGCCGCGCCCTGATCGACCTCGGCCACCGGCTCCTGCGTGCGGGCCTCGCCGATGCGGCCGCCAATGACCGCTCCGCAGGTACCTGAGGCGACCCGCGCTATTCGCCGTCGCCCCGACGTTCACCGGCACCTACCCGCGTGACCTGTTCGACCCGGTCATCGACCTCAGCCGCTGGGTCTTCCGGGGCACGCCCTACGCCGCTCCGATGACGCACGAGCGCCCGCCCCCCAGATTCGACATGGGCGGCACCGAACCCACACGCCGAGGAGCGGACGGGAGACAGCCATGAGAGCGGCAGGAGCAGTACCGGTGGACACCGAGGCGTGGGTGGTCGACCGTCCCGGTCCGATGGGCGGGACGCGACCCGGGCCCCTGGCGTGGGAGCGACGGCCAGTGGACGCACCGGGGCCGCAGGAGATCCTGGTGCAGGTGGAGGCCTGCGGGGTGTGCCGCACCGACCTGCACCTGGCGGAGGGTGACCTCGTACCGAGGAGGGCGCGGTGCACGCCCGGGCACGAGGTCGTCGGGCAGGTCATCGCGACCGGCTCGGCGGTCGAGGGGTTCGCCGTCGGCGACCGGGCCGGGGTGGCCTGGCTCGCACGGACCTGCGGCACCTGCCCCTACTGCCGCAGCGGACGCGAGAACCTCTGCCCCGACTCGCGGTACACCGGCTGGGACCGACACGGCGGCTACGCCGGCCACCTGACCGCGGACGCCTGTTTCGCCTACCCCCTGCCCCAGGGCCCACCCGCCGAGGCACTCGCCCCGCTCTTGTGCGCAGGGATCATCGGCTACCGGGCCCTCGAACGGGCCGAACTCCCGGAAGGCGGCCTGCTGGGCATCTACGGCTTCGGCGCCTCCGCCCACCTGACCGCCCAACTCGCCCTCGCCCGGGGCGCCCGGGTGGCCGTGTTCACCCGTGCCCCCGCGGCGCGGCAACTGGCCCTGGACCTCGGTGCCGCCTTCGCCGGCGACTCCTACGACCCGTCCCCTGAACCCCTGGACGCCGCCATCCTCTTCGCCCCGGTCGGCGAGATGGTGCCACCCGCCCTGGCCGCCCTGGACCGCGGCGGCACTCTCGCCGTCGCCGGCATCCACCTCAGCGACATCCCGACGCTCGACTACCAACGCCACCTCTTCCAGGAACGCACGCTGCGCAGCGTCACCGCCAACACCCGGGCCGACGGCCTGGCCTACCTGGCGGAGGCCGCCCGGAGCCGCCCGGCCGTCCATGTGACCCGCTACCCCCTGCGACGGGCGGAGGAAGCGCTCGCGGACCTCGCCGCGGACCGGGTCAACGGCGTCGCCGTACTCCTCACGGACTAGATGATTGATGCCAAGGGCTCGCTGGCGCGCATGACATGAAGCGAGGGAGTCCAAAGATCGGTTGTGACGCCTGATCTGGACTCCCTCGC
>NZ_JBIWPA010000057.1:0-9887 GCF_044768035.1 Kitasatospora sp. NPDC101176 | reverse complement strand
CGTTCGGTGAGGTTGACCGGGCCGTCGGGGGTGGTGAGTTCGAGGTCGGGGGCGAGCAGTCCGAGCAGGGGGTGGGGTTCGCCGGCGCCTTCGGGCAGCGGGATGTCGTACCGGGTGCCGACCCCGCCCGCCAGGTCCACCAGGAAGCGGTTCGGGCCGTCGAAGGCCACCACCTCGCGCAGGATTTCCCGCAGCGGACCGATCCGCTCCACCGGGTGCAGCAGCGCGGTCTGCGCCCGGGTGGCCCGCAGGGCGGCCCGGCCGGCCCGGTGGCGCTCGTCGTGGTAGCTGTCCAGCAGCCCCGGCGGCGCCGTGCCGCGCGCCGTGGCGGCCAGCTTCCAGCCCAGGTTCAGCGCGTCCTCCAGCGCGGTGCTCAGCGCCAGCCCGCCCAGCGGGTAGTGGACGTGGGCGGCGTCGCCGGCCAGCAGCACCCGGCCGTCGCGGTAGCGCTCGGCCTGGTGCGCGGCGTCGTCGAAGCGGCCCGACCAGAGCGGCTCCAGCGGGCCGAGGTCGAGGTCGGCGATCCGCAGCACGGCCTTGGCCAGCTCCTCGCCGGTGACCGGCGCGGAGGCGTCCTCCCGGGGCGGGCGGCCGAACTCGGTGGTGATCAGCCGCAGCCGGTCGGGCCCGACCGGCGCTCCCATGAACAGCCCCCGCTCGAAGTGGCGGGCGCCGAACACCTCCGGCGGCACCGCCGCGAAGTCCACCCGGATGTCGGCGACCAGGCCGGTGGACCCGGCGGCCTCGCCCGGGAACGGGATGCCGGCCAGGGTGCGGACGGCGCTGCGCGGGCCGTCCGCACCGACCACGTGGGACGCGGCCAGCTCGTACCCGCCGTCCGGACCGGTGACCTCGACGAGGACCCGGTCCGCGTGCTGGGTCAGCCCGGTGACCCGGTGTCCGCGCCGGATCTCCACCCCGGCGCCCAGGGACGCCTCGATCCGCTCCTCCACCCGGGCTTGTGGCAGCAGGTGCGGGTAGCGGGCTTGGCCGCCGGCCCGGTCCGGGTCCAGCCACAGCAGCGAGAAGTGCACCTGCGGCAGGGCCAGGGCCTGGGGGCGCAGCTCGGCGTAGAGGCCGCGGCGCTCCAGCGCTCCGACGGCCGCGGTGTTCAGCGCGACCCCGGCGGCGGTCCGGCCACCCGGCGCGGACCGCTCCAGCACCACCACCGGCACACCGGCGCGGTCGAGTTCGGCGGCCGTGAAGAGTCCGGTGATCCCGGCGCCGGCGATCACCACCGGCAGGGCGGCCGTCATGCGGCACCGCCGGCGGTCGAGGGGGCGCCGAACCAGGTGGTGAGGGCGTGGTGGAGGGTGGTGGGGTGGTCGGTGGCGGCGGCGATGTGGCCGTCGGGGCGGATGAGGAGGGTGGTGGTGTCGAGGTCGGGGTGGGGTGCGGCGGTGAGGGTGTCGAGGCGGTCGTTCCAGCCGGTGGTGTCGGGCGGCTGGGTGGTGCCGTCGGTGAGGTGGAGGAGGAGGCCGCGGCCGGGGTGGAGGCGTTCGGTGAGGTTGACCGGGCCGTCGGGGGTGGTGAGTTCGAGGTCGGGGGCGAGCAGTCCGAGCAGGGGGTGGGGTTCGCCGGCGCCTTCGGGTAGCGGGATGTCGTACCGGGTGCCGACGCCGGTCACCAGGTGCAGCAGGAAGTCGTTGACCTCCGGGAACTTCACCAGCTCGGCGAAGATCTCGCGAAGCGGGGTGATCTTCTCCAACGGGTAGAGCAGCGACACCTGGGCCTGGGTGTTCACGCAGACCCGGCGGCCCACCGGCCGGCGCTCCGCCTCGTAGCTGTCCAGCAGGCCCTCGGACGCCCGGCCCTGGACCGCCGCCGCGAGCTTCCAGCCCAGGTTGAACGCGTCCTGCAGACCGGTGTTCAGCCCCTGCCCGCCGATCGGGTAGTGGACGTGCGCGGCGTCGCCGGCCAGCAGCACCCGGCCGTCGCGGTAGTGGTCGGCCAGCCGGGTGGAGTTGCCGAACCGGGAGAGCCAGGTGGTCTCCTCGAAGTCGGGCGCGGTGCCCGTCACCCGCTTGATCGCCTCGCGCAGCTCGTCGTCGCTCACCGGGACGTCGTCGCCCGGCCGCTCCTGGTCGAACTCCGTGGTCATCAGGCGCAGCTTGCGGCCGTTCTCGATCGGCACGGTGGCCATCCAGCCGCCCGGGTGGAGCTCGGCCGAGTAGGCGACGGTCTCGCCCTCCCGGACGACGACGTCCCCGAGCACGCCGTAGAACGCCGACCCGGAGCCGGGGAAGCCGATCCCGGCCAGCTTGCGCACCCTGCTGTGGCCGCCGTCCGCGCCGACCAGGTAGGCCGCGTCCAGCCGGTACGGCCCGTCCGGCCCGGTGACCTCGACGGCCACGCCGTCCGCGTCCTGGGTGAAGCCGGTCAGCTCGTGGCCGCGCCGGATCTCCGCGCCCAGTTCGCGCGCCCAGCCCTCCAGCGCGTGCTCGGTGCGCCACTGCGGGACGGCGAGGGTGTAGTCCTCCTTCGGGCCCTCCGGGCGCTTCAGCCAGAACAGGCCGAAGTGCATCGCAGGCCACGCCTCGGTCTCCGGGGTGCGGAACCGGTCGACGATGCCGCGCTGGTTCAGGATCTCGATGCTGCGCACGTGCAGTCCGAGGCCCCGGGACTCGCCGCTCGGCTCCGGCAGCCGCTCCAGCACGACGGTGTCGACGCCGGCCAGCCGCAGTTCGGCGGCGAGCAGCAGTCCGGTCGGTCCGGCGCCTGCGATGACGACCCTCTGGCTCACGGGCGGGGCTCCTTCGTTCAGGTGGAGTCCCCCGGGTGCGCCGCAGCGGCGCGCCGAAACGGGGGAGGGGGAGGCACCGCGGACGTGCGGTGCCTCCCCCGAGCCTCGACCGAGCGGCCAAACCGGGCCTTTGCGGCGGCTAAACTCCGGCCGGCTCCCCCGCGCCCGCCGCCGCCCCCGAGCAGACCGCCGCCGCCGGCGGCTCGGAGACCGCTCCGCCGAGGCTCTCCCAGGGCAGCAGCCGGAGCAGCTCCCTGGCCAGCGCGGTCGGGTTCGGGTGGTCGTAGGCGAGGGCCGCGGGAAGGTCGGTGTCCAGCAGCCCGGCCAGTCTGGTCCGCAGCTCCAGGGCGGTGAAGGAGGTGAAGCCCGCCTCCAGGAAGGGCTCGGCGAGGCCCAGCTCCTCCGGGGAGTCGTGGCCCAGCACCGTCGCCGCGTGCAGCCGCACCAGGGCGACGAGTGCCTCCTCGCGCTTGGCCGGGGCGAGCCCGGCCAGGTCCGCGCGCAGCCGCCCGCCCGCGTCCTCGCCGGCGGGCTCGGCGGGCTCCCCGCCGAGCGGGTCGGCTGGCGGGGCCGCCGCCGGGGTGGCGACGCGCCGCCGCCAGGCCGCCAGCTCCGGCAGGACGGCGGCCAGCCGCGCGACCAGGGCCTCGTCGGCCCCGTCGGCCGGGGCGCCGTCCCGGGCCGGGGTGTCCGGGCTCTCCACCGGGCCCTCCGTGCCCGGGGTGCCCCCGGTGCCGAGCAGCTCGGCGAGCGCCGGCGCGCCCGCCTCCACGGCGGCCCAGAACCGCTCCTCGGCCGGGGCCGGCGCCTGGGCGGGAACGGCGTCCAGCCAGTACGTCCGGCGCTGGAAGGGGTAGCTCGGCAGGTCGGCGAGCGGCGCCGGGCCCGGCCCGTGGACGGCCGCCCAGTCCACCGCGGCCCCGCCGACGTGCAGCCGCGCCACCGCACCGAGCAGCGCCGCCCGCTCCGGGCGCTCCCGGCGCAGCAGCGGGACGACCTCGGCGCCCGGCCGGTCGGCGGCCAGCGCCTCCTGGACCAGCGGCGCGAGCACCGCGTCCGGCCCGACCTCGACGAACCGGCCGACGCCCTCGGCCACCAGGGTGCGCAGCCCGTCGTGGAACCGGACGGCCTCGCGCACGTGCCGCACCCAGTAGTCGGGCGAGGCGAGCAGCTCGGGCTCGGCCAGCGCCCCGGTCAGGTTGGAGACCAGCGGGATGCGCGGCGCCGCGTACGCCAGCCCCTCCGCGACCCTCGCGAACTCGTCCAGGACCGGGTCCATCAGGGGCGAGTGGAAGGCGTGGCTGACCTGGAGCCGGCGGGTCCGGCGCCCCAGCTCCCGCCACCGCTCGGCGATCTCGGTGACGGCCCGCTCCTCACCGGAGATCACCGTCGAGGCCGGGCCGTTGACGGCGGCGATCGCCACGCGGTCCCGGTAGCCGGCCAGCGAGGCGAGCACCTGGCGCTCCGGCGCGCGGACCGAGACCATCGCCCCGCCCGCAGGCAGCGCCTCCATCAGCCGGGCCCGGGCGGCGACCAGCGCGGCCGCGTCCTCCAGGGTCAGGACGCCCGCCGCGTGGGCGGCCGTGAACTCCCCGACGGAGTGCCCGCCGACCAGCTCGGGTCGCACGCCCCAGGACTGCAGCAACCGGAACAGGGCGGTGCCGACGGCGAACAGGGTGGGCTGCGTCCAGACCGTGCGGTGCACCAGATCGGCGTCCCGGCTGCCCGGCTCCGCGAACACCACCTCGCGCAGCGGCCGCCCCAGGTGCGGGGCGAGCGCCGCGTCCACCGCGTCGAAGGCCTCCGCGTACGCGGGGAAGGTCTCGTACAGCTCCCGGCCCATCGCCGGGCGCTGGCTGCCCTGCCCGGAGAACAGGAAGGCCGTCCGGCCGGGGACCGGGCCCTTCGCGCCCGCCCGCAGCAGCGCGGGCGCGTCGCCGCCGCGGGCCAGCGCGGCCAGCGCCTCCAGCCGGGCGGCCGGGTCGGCCGAGACCACCGCGGCCCGGTGCGCCAGCGGCGCGCGGGCGGTCGCCAGGGTGCGGGCGACGGCGGCCGGGTCGGCCGGTGCGCCGGTGCCGAGGCGGGTGTGCAGTCGCTCGGCCTGGGCGCGCAGCGCGGTCGGGGAGTGGGCGGAGAGCAGCCAGACCTGGGGGCCGTCCTCCCCGGCCGCGGGTGCGGCGGTCCCCGTGGGCTCGGCGGGTTCCGCGGGTTCGGTGGCGGGGGCCTGTTCGAGGATCAGGTGGGCGTTGGTGCCGCTGATGCCGAAGGAGGAGACGGCGGCACGGCGGGGCCGTCCGGTCTCCGGCCAGGGGCGGTGCCCGGTGAGCAGCTCGGCCCGCCCGGCCGTCCAGTCCACGTGCGGGGACGGCGCGTCCACGTGCAGGGTGCGCGGCAGCTCGCCGTGCCGGAAGGCCTCGATCATCTTGATCACCCCGGCGACGCCGGCCGCGGCCTGGGTGTGCCCGAGGTTGGACTTGACCGAGCCCAGCAGCACCGGCAGCTCACGGTCCTGCCCGTAGGTGGCCAGGATCGCCTGCGCCTCGATCGGGTCGCCGAGTGTGGTGCCCGTCCCGTGCGCCTCCACCACGTCGACGTCCGCCGCGGTCAGCCCGGCGTTGGCCAGCGCGGCCCGGATCACCCGCTGCTGCGCCGGACCGTTGGGGGCGGTGAGACCGTTGCTGGCGCCGTCCTGGTTGACGGCGGAGCCGCGCAGCACCGCCAGCACCGGGTGCCCGTTGCGCCGTGCGTCCGACAGCCGTTCCAGCACCAGCAGGCCCGCGCCCTCACCCCAGCCGGTGCCGTCCGCGGCGGCCGCGAACGGCTTGCACCGCCCGTCCGGCGCCAGGCCGCGCTGGTGGCTGAACTCGGTGAACACCCCCGGCGTCGCCATCACCGTCGCCCCGCCCGCCAGCGCCAGCGCGGACTCCCCCGAGCGCAGCGACTGCGCCGCCAGGTGGACCGCCACCAGCGAGGAGGAACACGCCGTGTCCACCGTCACCGCCGGGCCCTCCAGGCCCAGCGTGTAGGCGATCCGACCGGTCGCCACACTGCTGGCACTGCCGTTGCCGATCCACCCCTCGAAGCCCTCCGGCACCGCCGGGTACAGCCGCGCCCCGTAGTCGTCGTACATCACCCCGGCGAACACGCCGGTCCGCGAACCGCGCAGCGACGAGGGCGCGATGCCCGCCCGCTCCAGCGCCTCCCAGGCCAGCTCCAGCAACAGCCGCTGCTGAGGGTCGGTGGCCAGCGCCTCGCGCGGGCTGATCCCGAAGAACGCCGCGTCGAAGTCTCCCGCGTCGTACAGGAACCCGCCCTCGCGGGCGTACGCGGTGCCCCGGTGGTCCGGGTCCGGGTGGTACAGGTTGGCGGTGTCCCAGCCGCGCCCCTCCGGGAACGGGCCGATCGCGTCCACGCCGTCCGCGACCAGGCGCCACAGCTCCTCCGGCGAGGCCACCCCACCGGGGAAGCGGCAGGCCGCCGCCACCACGGCGATCGGCTCGCTGCGCTCCGCCTCCAGGTCCGCGACCCGTCGGCGGGTGCGGTGCAGGTCCTCGGTGACCCACTTCAGGTAGTCGACCAGCTTCTGCTGGTCCGGCTGCCGGCTGTCCGTCATCGCTTCGTCGCCTCTTCCGTTCCGTCAGGGCTCAGTGATCCGCCGGGCCGGAGCGGCCGAGCGTGGTGTCGATGAACGCCATCAGCCCGTCCAGATCCGCGTCCCGGATCGACGCGCTGACCGCCTCCTGGTCCTCCGGGCCCCCGGCCGGTGCCGCCGCGCCCCACCGGCCGCGCAGCGCCTCCAGCCGCACGGCGACCCTTCCCAGGCCCGCCTCGTCCAGCCCGGCCGCGGCCAACGCGGCGTCCAGGCGGTCGAGCTCCGCGAGCAGCCGGTCCGCCTCGGCCCCCGGCCGGGGCTCGGCCGCGGCCCGCAGGAAACCGGCCAGCGCACCGGACGACGGATGGTCGAAGACCAGGGTCACCGGCAGCCGCAGGCCCGTCGCCGCGCCCAGCCGGTTGCGGAGCTCCACCGCCGTCAGCGAGTCGAAGCCCAGCTCCTTGAACGAGCGCTCGACCGGTACCGCCGACGGGTCGGCGTGACCGAGCACCACTGCGACCTCCCCGCGCACCAGCCGCAGCACCACGGCGTCCCGCTCCTCGGCGGGGACCGCGGCCAGCCGCTCGGCCAGTGACCGCCCGCCGTCGGAGCCGCCCGCAGGCCGCCCGGCCGTCCGCACCAGCTCCCGGAACACCGGCGGCACCGCCCCGGCCGACCGCAGGCCCGCCGGGTGCAGGGTGGCCGCCAGCAGCAGCGGCTCCGGGGAGGCCAGCGCCAGGTCCAGCAGCTCCAGGCCCAGCGCCGACGGGATCGCCGCGAAGCCGCTGCGGGCGATCCGCGCGTGGTCCGCCGCCGTCAGGTGCTCCGTCAGACCGCCGCCGTCCGCCCAGCGGCCCCAGGCCACCGAGACCGCCGGCAGCCCGAGCGCGTGCCGGTGCTGCGCCAGCGCGTCCAGGAAGGTGTTCGCCGCGGCGTAGTTGGCCTGGCCCGGCGCGCCCGCCAGCCCGGCCGCCGAGGAGAACAGCACGAAGGCCGCCAGGCCCAGGCCGGCCGTCAGCTCGTGCAGGTGCCAGGCCGCGTCCGCCTTGGGCCGCAGCACGGCCGAGAGCCGCTCGGCGGTCAGCGACTCCAGCGTTCCGTCGTCCAGTGCGCCCGCCGAGTGCACCACGGCGGTCAGCGGGTGCTCCGGCGGCACGGCGGCCAGCAGCTCCCGCAGCGCCTCGCGGTCCGCCGCGTCGCAGGCCGCGATCCGCACCCTGGCGCCGAGCGCCGACAGCTCCTCGGCGAGCTCGGCGGCCCCCGGGGCGTCCGGGCCGCTGCGCCCGGTCAGCAGCAGGTGGCGCACGCCGTGGCGGACCACCAGGTGCCGGGCCACCAGGCGGCCGAGCAGGCCCGTCCCGCCGGTGATCAGCACCGTGCCCTCGGGGTCGAGGGCGGCGGGCGCCCCGCCGGCCGCCCCGCCGTCCGCCGCCCGGGCCAGCCGCGGCACCAGGGCCGCGCCGTCGCGCACCGCCAGCTGCGGCTCCCCGGCGGACAGCGCCGCGGCGAGGGCGGTCGGCAGGGCGCGCACCGAGGAGGGCAGGCCGTCGAGGTCGGCCACCGCGAACCGGCCCGGGTGCTCGTTGACGGCGCTGCGCAGCAGGCCCCAGAGCGGGGAGTCGGCCAGCGCGATCCGGTGCTGCCCGCCAGTGGCCACCGCGTCGGTGGTCACGGCGACCAGGACGGCGTCACCGGTCCAGTCCTGCCCGGCCCACTCGGCGGCCGTCGCCAGCGCCCGCCGGGCACCCGCGTGGGCGGCAGGCAGCGGCGAGGAGCCGTCCCCGGGGGTTGTTCCGCCGAGCGGAGTGAGAAAGGCGGCCGGCAGCGGGGCGCCGCCGGCGGTGGCGGCCCGGGCGGCCGCGAGGTCGGGGTGGCGCACGGTCGTGACGCCCGCCTCGGCCAGCGCCTCGGCGAGGCCGGGGACCTCCGCGCCGATCAGGGCCCACGGGCGGTCGGCGGCGGAGACAGGGCCGACCGGCAGCGCGGTCCACCCGAGCCGGAACAGCGCGTCTCCTGCACGCCCCACCGCACGGGCCAGCTGGGCGTGCGAGATCCGCCGGAACTCCAGCCGGGCCACCGCACCCAGCTCGGTGCCGGTCCCGTCCAGGAACACCACCGAGGCGGCCTCGCCGTCCAGCCGGGAGACCCGCACCCGCAGCGCCCGCGGCGTGGTGGCCCGCAGTGTGACGCCGTGCCAGGCGAAGGGCAGCCGCACACCGTCCGCGTCGCCGTCCGGCTCCCCGGCCGCCGCCAGCACCAGGACGTGCAGGGCCGCGTCCAGCAGCGCCGGGTGAGCGGCGAAGCCGCCCGGATCGGCGTCCAGCCTGACCTCGGCGTACAGCTCGTCGCCCTGCTGCCAGGCCGCGGTCAGTCCCTGGAAGGCCGGCCCGTAGACGTAGCCCCGGGCAGCCAGCAGCTCGTAGTGGCCGGTCAGGTCGAGCGGCTCCGCGCCCGGCGGTGGCCAGACCCCGGCCGGTGCGGCGGGGCCGTCCTTGGCGGGCCGCTCCTCGGCGGGCCGGTCCTCGGCGGGCCGGCCGAGCAGGCCGGAGGCGTGCCTGGTCCACTCGGCGGGTTCCGCGCCCTGCGGGCGCTGCGGCCGGGAGTGCACGCCGACCGGGCGCTGCCCCGTGCCGTCCGGCGGGCCGACCCGTAGCTGCAGCTGCAGCGTCTCGCCCGGGCCGACCGGCACCGGCGCCTCCAGGGCGAGTTCGGCCAGCTCCGGCAGGCCGACCGCCGCGCCCGCGTGCAGCGCCGCCTCGACCAGCGCGGTGCCCGGCAGCAGCACCGCGTCCAGCACCGCGTGGTCGGCGAGCCAGGGCTGCTCGGCGACCGACAGCCGCCCGGTCAGCACCAGGGTGCCGTCCTCGGCGACGGGCAGCGCGCCGGTGAACAGCGGGTGCCCGCTCGGCTCCAGCCCGGGCCCGCCGCTGCCGCCCCCGGCCGGCACCTGGAGCCAGTGCCGGGTGCGCTGGAAGGGGTAGGTGGGCAGGTCGGTGTGGGTGGGGGTGCGGTCGTGGGTGGTCCAGCGGGTGAGGGGGGCGCCGGTGGTCCAGGCGGTGGCGAGGGCGGTGAGGAACTGGGCGTGGTCGTCCTGGTCCCGGCGCAGCGTGCCGTGCACCGCGGTGCCGTCCGCCCCCAGGTCGTCCAGGGTCTGCTGGAGGGCGTAGGTCAGCACCGGGTGCGGGCTGACCTCGATGAAGTGGGTGTGCCGGTCGCGGTGGAGCCTGGTCACCGTCTCGTGCAGCCGGACGGTCTGGCGCAGGTTGCGGTACCAGTAGTCGGCGGTCAGCTCCGTGGTGTCGATGGGCTCGGCGGTGACGGTCGAGTAGAAGGGCACCGTCGCCGGACGCGGCTTGATGTGGGCGAGGAGTTGGGTGAGGTGGTGGTGGAGGGGTTCGACGTGGTGGCTGTGGGAGGCGTAGTCGACGGGGATGCGGCGGGCGTTGATGCCGGTGGCGGTGTAGTGGTGGTGGAGGGTGTCGAGTTGGGTGGCGTCGCCGCTGATGACGGTGGTGGTGGGGCCGTTGGTGGCGGCGATGGCGAGGCCGGGGG
>NZ_JBIWPA010000056.1:0-12166 GCF_044768035.1 Kitasatospora sp. NPDC101176 | reverse complement strand
ATGATGCGGGACGCGAAGATCACGCAGATCTACGAGGGCACCAACCAGGTCCAGCGCATCGTCATGGCCCGCAACCTGCCGTAACGCACCCCCCCGGGGCGCACCGGCCCCCGACCGCACGCCGCGGCCGGGGGCCGTGCGCGTCCCCGCCGGCGCCGCCCGGAATCCGCGCGACGGCCGCGGGCGGTGATCCGGTGCGCGGCGCGGGGCCGGGGATCTGTGTACACGCACGCACCTCGGTACGATGAACGCCATGAACCGTGCCGACCTCACCCTGGGCCCGCTCTCCGAGCAGGACCACGTCTTCTACGGCCTGGTCTGGGCCGGCACCACCCTCGCGGCCGAGGTGGACCGCGCGCTCACCCGCAGGCACGGGCTGGCGCTGTCCTGGTTCGAGGTGATGCTCTGGCTGAACGGGCAGCGGGAGCCGGTCGCCTCCTCCGACCTCGGGGCGAAGACCATGCTCAGCCGCAGCCAGGTCTCCCGGGTCGTGGACGCCCTCGCCGCGCGCGGCCTGGTCCACCGCACGCCCTCCGCCACCGACGCCCGGTCGGTGCGGATCGAGTTGACCGAACAGGGCCGGGCGGCCTTCGCCGAGGCGGACGCGACCCGGCGCGCGGTGCTCGCCCCGCTCTTCACCGACCGGCTCGACGAGGGGGACATCGCGGCCCTGGAGGCGGTCTGGCGCAAGCTGAAGCAGCCGCCGCGACCCACCGCGCCGGGGCCCGCGGCCCCGCCGGCCGGTTAGCGGGCCCGCCGACCGGGGTCAGCGGGCCCGGCGGTCCGGTGCGGAGCCCGGAGCGGCCCGCTCCGAGGCCGTCCTGATCACCTCGTCCAGCACCTCGCGCGAGCGCACCAGGTCGGTGATCATCCGGTCGATCCGGTCGCGCTCGGCGGTGAGCTCCTCGACCAGCCGCGGGGTGGCGACCTCGTTGGGCCCGCCGTCGCGGTCGCGCATGCAGGGGAGGATCTCGTGGATCTTGCGGCTGTGCAGCCCGGCCGCGAACAGCTCCTGGATGAGGACGACCCGGTCCACCGCCCCGTCCGGGTACTCGCGGTGCCCGCCGAGCGTCCGGGTGGGGAACAGCAGGCCCTGCTCCTCGTAGTAGCGCAGCGAGCGTTCGCTCACGCCCGTCCGTGCCGCCAGTTCGCCGATCCGCATGCCGCCCCCGCCGCCGTGGCCCAACACGTCAACCCGGGACGGATGCTAGCCTCCCCGGCCGCCCGGCTAGCACGACACCTCCGCGCGGCGGCCCACCGGGGGTACCGCGCGGCGGCCCGCCGGTCGTGCCATGATCCCTGCATGGCTTCCAACGTTTTCTTCGACATCGAGATCGACGGCGTTCCGTCGGGCCGCATCGTCTTCAAGCTGTACGACGACGTCGTCCCCAAGACCGCCCGCAACTTCCGCGAGCTCGCCACCGGCCAGAACGGCTTCGGCTACGAGGGCTCCGGCTTCCACCGCGTGATCCCGCAGTTCATGCTGCAGGGCGGTGACTTCACCAACCACAACGGCACCGGTGGCAAGAGCATCTACGGCGAGAAGTTCGCCGACGAGAACTTCCAGCTCAAGCACGACCGCCCGGGCCTGCTGTCGATGGCCAACGCCGGCCGCAACACCAACGGCTCGCAGTTCTTCATCACCACCATCGTGACCGACTGGCTGGACGGCAAGCACGTCGTCTTCGGCGAGGTCGTCGAGGGCATGGACATCGTGAAGCTCGTCGAGTCCAAGGGCTCGCAGAGCGGCCGCACCTCGGCGAAGATCACCATCGCCAAGTCCGGCGTCGTCGAGTAGTCACACCCGCACGCCGACGCGTACCGCCCCGGGAGCGGGAAGTCCGTCGATCCGACTTCCCGCTCCGGGGCGGTGGCGTTCCCGCCGCCCTGCGGCCCCCTGCGGCTCGCGCCGTAGGTCGAAAGGACGATGGCGGCCGGCCGCGGGGCCGGGTGGAATGGCCGGATGGATCACGAGAAGCCCCACGAAGGCCTCACGCCGGACCGGCGGGCCGCCTACCTCGACCGCATCGCCCTGCCCGACCCGGGTGCACCGTCCCCGGAGGCCCTCGCGCGGCTGCAGCTCGCCCACCTGCGCGCCGTGCCCTTCGAGAACCTGAGCATCCACCTCGGCGAGCCGATCGTCCTGGAGCCGGGCCTGCTGGTGGACAAGGTCGTGACCCGCCGGCGCGGCGGCTTCTGCTACGAACTCAACGGCGCCTTCGCCGAATTGCTCCGCTCCCTGGGCTACCGGGTGAGCCTGCTGGCCGGCCGGGTCTTCGACGGTGACCGGCCCGGACTGCCGTACGACCACCTCGCACTGCGGGTCGAGCTGGACCGCCCCTGGCTGGTGGACGTCGGCTTCGGCCGGTTCAGCCGCCGGCCGCTGCTCCTCGACGAGCGCGCCGAACAGGCGGACCCGCACGGCACGTTCACCGTCGCCCCGTACGGCGAGCACGGCGAACTCGACGTCCTGATGGACGGTACGCCGCAGTACCGGCTGGACGGCCTGACCCACCCGCTCCGGGACTTCCTCCCCACCTGCTGGTGGCACAGCACCTCGCCCGACTCCCCGTTCGCCCGGGGCACGACCTGCTCGCTCCTCGCCGAGGACGGCGGCCGGATCACCCTCAACGGCAGGAAGCTCCTGCGCACCGCCCCGGACGGCACCCGCAGCGAGGAGCAACTCGCCGACGCCGGGGCCCTGGAGGCGTACCGGGACCACTTCGGCATCACCCTCGACCGCCTGCCGGGCTGAGCGCCGCCGGGCGGGCACCGCCCGGGCCGGGCACGCCACCGCCCCCGGACCGGGTGGTCCGGGGGCGGTGGCGGTGGCGGTGACCGGCGGCGGTGCGGCCGGTCCGCGTCACGAAGGGCCGGCCGCGAAGGGCCTGCCGCGGAGGGTCACTTGAAGTCCGGCACCGCGGTGTCGTTCTTGAAGGCGTCGAAGACCTGCTTGGACTTGTTGGCGTCCCACTGGACCGCCGACTCGCCGGTCTTGGTCCGGAAGTCGGCGTTGCCGATCGGGACGGTGATGCTCCGGCCGCCGCCGCCGTTGACGTCCTTCATGGCGAGGAAGAGCGAGCCGAGGTCGGTGAGCCCGGCGTCGTCGTCGACGATCAGGGTGCCGAGGCCGGCGTCGATCAGCGGGTAGAGCGTGAACGGGTTGAGCACGGTGCCGGGGGAGGCGGCCTGGTGGGCGAGGGCGCCGAGGAACTTCTGCTGGTTGCGCATCCGGCCGAGGTCCTGGTCGGCCATCTGGTGGCGCTGGCGGACGAAGGCGAGGGCCTGCTTGCCGTTGAGGGTCTGGTCGCCGGCCTTGAGGTCGAGGCCGGAGTCCTTGTCCTTGACGTCCTGGTCGATGTGCATCTCGACGCCGCCGATGGAGTCGACGATGCCGACGAAGCCGGCGAAGCCGATCTCCGCGTAGTGGTCGATGCGGATGCCGGTGTTGAGCTCGACGGTCTGGACGAGCAGCCGCCCGCCGCCGGCACCGAAGGCCGAGTTGATCTTGGCGGTGGTGCCCTTGACGGTCTTGCCGTTGCTGCCGGGGTGGTCCGGGATCGGCACCCAGGAGTCGCGCGGGATGCTCATCAGGGTGTTCCCGTTGTCCCCGACGTGCAGGATCATCATCGAGTCGCTGCGCTTGCCCTCGTCGTGGCCGGTGTGCAGGTCGTCCTGCTCGCCCTCGGAGAGGCCCTGGCGGCTGTCGGAGCCGACGATCAGCCAGTTGGTGCCCTTGCCGGCCGCCGGGCGGCCGGGGTAGTCGGCCAGCACGTTCTCGTGGTTGAGCTTGGAGTCGGCCCAGAACCAGGTGGACACGGCGGTCACCATGACGGCGATCAGCAGGCCGAAGACCGACCACTTGACGATCCGGCGCCGCGGCCAGCGACCGGACGGCGCGGGGGCGGGCCGGGTACCGGCGGGCCCGCCCGGTCCACCGGGGCCGCCCGGTCCGCCGGGCCCGGCCGGACCCCCGGGTCTCCCCGGCCCGTCGGGCCGGCCGCCCGGACCCTGCGGCGGGACACCGCCGAGGCGGGACGGAGGCTCCGGCTGCCGCGGGGCCGGAGCCGCCGGTCCGCGCGGGTTCAGCGAGGACGGCAGCGGCGGCTCGGCCGCCGTGCCGCCGTGCCCGTACGCGCCGCCGTTGCCGCCGCCCCCATACGGGTTCCCGCCGCCGTACGGGTTCCCGCCGCCGCCCGGGCGGCCCTCCTGCCACGTGTTCATGTGGTCGAGGATGCCCGACCCCGGTCGCGGTGACTCCCCCCGGGTGGCCCGCCAGGCCTCTTGTAGCAGTTTTGATGCACGTGTCGGATCGTTCCGAGGCAAGGTCCGCGCGCCCGCACCACGGCGGGGAGCGCCCGGCGCGCGGGCGGCGCCGGAGGTGCGCCGGGTGACCCGCCGGTCCGCCAGCCGCTCGGCCCGGTCGCCCGCCGCAGCCGGTCACCCGCCGTTCAACGGGCGAAACGATTCTTGACCGGCTCGAACGGCCCGTGTTTGCATTTCGGCATGGATCAGCGTTGGGCACTCACGCGTCGGCGGTACGTCGACCTGCGGCGTGGTGTGGCCTGTTCGCTCTGTCGCGGCTGAAGCGCGCCCACCGAACCACCCCGGCGTACCCCCACCGACGCCCGGACACCCTTCCTCCGGCCCCGGCCCGCACCGTCCCCGCCGACGGCACCCGCGCCGCGCCGCCCCCGCTTCCAGCCAGAGGTGAACCCATGGCCACCGTCCTGTCCGTTTCCGGCTCCCCGTCCGCCACGTCCCGGACCACCCGGCTGCTCCGCCACGTCGACGCGCTCCTGGAGGCCCGCGGCCACCACGTCGTCCCCTTCGAGGCGCGTTCCCTGCCCGCGCACGCCCTGCTGTCCGGCGACTTCGACCACCCGGAGATCGTCGCGGTCACCGAGCTGTTCGCCCGGGCCGACGGCGTCGTCATCGGCACCCCCGTCTACAAGGCCGCCTACTCGGGCCTGTTGAAGGCGCTGCTGGACGTGCTCCCGCAGTACGCGCTGGCCGGCAAGGCCGTCCTGCCGCTGGCCACCGGCGGCTCGCCCGCGCACGTGCTGGCGGTGGACTACGCGCTGCGCCCGGTGCTCAGCTCGATGGGGGCCGGCCACGTGACCCAGGGCTGGTTCGTGCTCGACCGCCACATCACCGCCCGGGAGGACGGCACGACCCTGGTCGAGCGCGCGACCGACGCCCTGCTGACCCCGGTCGTGGAGGGCTTCGCCCACGCCCTGGAACGGCAGGCGGTGCCGGCGCTGACCGGCTGAGGAGTCCGTCGCGGGCCCCGTACGGGGCGTCCCGGAGACGGGGCGCGGCACCCCCTAGGGGGAGGGGCGTCGCGCCCCGTAGAACCTTGGTTGGGCGGCTTCATTCCGGCGGATGACGAGCCCGCCGGCCGCCGCTCCTACCGTTGTGGACGTCCCCGCTCGTACCGACGAGGGGCGAGGTTCTCCCGGGAGCCGGCGCCCGCCGGAACCGGTGGGTGGGGTCAACTCCCGGTCGACGACTCCTTCCCGCGGCATGCCCGCGGGCGGGCCGGCCGGGGTCGACGGGCGGGCCCACATCCGAGGAGACTCCAGTGACGACGGCAGCAGCAGCCGTGTACGACCCCCAGCTTCCCGGCGGCGTCCCCGCCGTCGCCGCGTCGGGCCGCCAGGTCACCAAGGCCTACGGCGCCGGCGAGACCAGGGTCACCGCGCTCGACGCGGTGGACGTGGACATCCAGCGCGGCCGGTTCACCGCGATCATGGGCCCCTCGGGCTCCGGCAAGTCGACCCTGATGCACTGCCTGGCGGGCCTGGACACGGTCAGCAGCGGCCGGATCCGGATCGGCGACACCGAGATCACCGGGCTGAAGGACAAGCAGCTGACCAGGCTCCGCCGGGACAAGATCGGCTTCATCTTCCAGGCGTTCAACCTGCTCCCCACGCTGACCGCGCTGGAGAACATCACGCTGCCGATGGACATCGCCGGCCGCCGGCCGGACACGGCCTGGCTCGACCAGGTGGTGGAGACCGTCGGCCTGGCGGGCCGGCTCCGGCACCGCCCGGCCCAGCTGTCCGGCGGCCAGCAGCAGCGCGTCGCCGTGGCCCGGGCCCTGGCCGCCCGGCCGGAGATCATCTTCGGGGACGAGCCCACCGGCAACCTGGACTCCCGGGCCGGCGCCGAGGTGCTGACCTTCCTGCGCCGCTCCGTGGACGAGCTGGGCCAGACCATCGTGATGGTCACCCACGACCCGGTCGCCGCGGGCTACGCGGACCGCGTGCTCTTCCTCGCCGACGGCGTGATCGTCGACGAGATGCACGCGCCCACCGCCGACTCCGTCCTCGAACGCATGCGCCGTTTCGACGGCAAGCGCACCAGCTGAGCGGGCGGGACACCATCGTGCTGCTCAGAACCGCTCTGCGGAGCTTCTTCGCCCACAAGGGCCGGATGGCCCTCTCGCTCGTCGCCGTGGTGCTGTCGGTGGCCTTCGTCTCCGGCACCCTGCTCTTCTCCGAGACCGCGACCAGCACCTTCGACAAGCTCTTCGCCGCGACCGCCTCCGACGTCTCCGTCCAGCCGCCCAAGCCGGCCGAGGACGAGGAGCAGCAGGCCGCCGGCAAGCCGCGGACCGTCCCGGTGGCGGTCGTCCAGCAGGTCGCCGCGGTGCCCGGGGTGCGGACGGCGGTCGGCCAGGTCATGGTCCAGGACGCGACCCTGGTCGACCCGGCCACCGACAAGCTCGTCGGTCCGACCAGTGGTGCGCCGACCCTGGTCGGCAACTGGACCGAGACCCCGCGCACCCCCGTGCGCATCACGCAGGGCCACGCCCCGCAGAACTCCGGCGAGCTGGTCCTGGACGCGGACACCGCGAAGAAGGCGAAGCTCGGCCTCGGTGCCCGGCTGCGGGTCGACGACCCGGGCGGCCGGCACGAGTTCACCGTCGCGGGCATCGCCACCTTCACCACGACCAACCCGGGCGCGGCGCTGGCCTTCCTGGACACCCCGACGGCACAGCGGGTGCTGCTCGGCGAGCAGGCCTTCACCTCGGTCGAGGCGTTCGGCGACGGCAGCCGCGGCAACGACCTGCTCAAGGCCGACGCCCTGGCCCGGCTGGGCACCGGCTACCAGGTGAAGACGGCGGCCGAGCAGCAGGACGAGAACGCCAAGAGCGTCGGCAGCGGCCTCGACTTCATGAAGAACGCGATGCTCGGCTTCGCGCTGATCTCGGCGTTCGTCGGCGGCTTCCTGATCATCAACACCTTCTCGATGCTGGTCGCCCAGCGCACCCGGGAGATCGGCCTGCTGCGCGCCATCGGCGGCAGCCGCCGGCAGGTGAACCGCTCGGTGCTGATGGAGGCGCTGATCCTGGGCCTGCTCGGCTCGACCCTCGGGGTCGGTGCGGGGCTGGGGATCGCGGTCGGCCTGATCCGGCTGATGAACGCGATCGGCATGGACCTGCGGGCGAGCGACCTGCAGATCGGCCCGAGCCCGTTCGTCGCGGGGTACGCCCTGGGCATCGTGGTCACCCTGGTGGCGGCCTGGGTCCCGGCGCGCCGGGCGAGCCGGATCGCGCCGATGGCGGCCCTGCGCGACCACGGGACGCCGGCGGAGGGCCGGGCCGCCCTGGTCCGCACCGTCCTCGGCCTGGTCCTGACGGCGGGCGGCGGCGCGCTGCTGGTGCTCGGTGCGCGGGCTGAGAAGGCGGCCACCGGTGGGGAGTACCTGGGCCTGGGCGTGCTGCTCACCCTGATCGGCTTCGTGGTGCTCGGGCCGCTGCTGGCCACCGTGGTGGTCCGGGTGCTCGGTGCGCTGCTGCCGGCCCTGTTCGGCCCGTCCGGCCGGCTCGCCCAGCGCAACGCGATGCGCAACCCGCGTCGTACCGGCGCCACCGCCGCCGCGCTGATGATCGGACTGGCGCTGGTGATCGGCTCCTCGGTGTTCAGCGCCTCGGCGGTCACCTCGGCCAACGCCCAGATCGACCGCTCGGTCGGTGCGGACTACATCGTCCAGGGCGGCCGCACCGCGGTCACCGACGAGATGCTGGACGCGGTCCGCCGGACCCCGGGCATCGACCACGTCACCACCCAGAAGAACTTCGCCCCCAGGCTCCTGCTGCCGGACGGCAGCAGCGCCAGGACCGAGCTCACCGCCGTGCCGCCCGCGTTCTTCGGCACCGACTTCCACCTCCCGGTCGTCTCCGGGTCGGTGGACGCCATCGGGCGCGGCTCGCTGGGCGTCGGCGAGGCCTTCGCCGCGGACCACCACCTGACGCTCGGCGACCGGGTCACCGTCGCCTACGGCCAGGGCCGCACCCAGGTGCTGCCGGTCGGTGCGGTCCTCGCGAAGGGCTCGCTGTTCGGCGACGGCTCCTTCGTCGACTTCGACACCATGGCCCGGGTGGTCCCGGCCGCCGAGCAGCCGCCGGTGTGGACCTTCTTCGCCAAGGCCTCCGCCGGCGCCGACGTGGCCCGGACGCTGACCGCCCTGGAGGGCGCGCTCAAGGAGTACCCGCAGCTGACCGTCAAGGACCAGGCGGGCTACAAGGAGGTCGTGCAGTCGCAGGTCAACACCCTGCTCTACCTGATCTACGGCCTGGTCGGCCTCTCCATCACGGTCGCCGTCCTCGGGGTGGTCAACACCCTCGCGCTGTCGGTGGTCGAGCGGACCCGCGAGATCGGTCTGCTGCGGGCGATCGGGCTCTCCCGCCGCCAGCTGCGCCGGATGATCCGGCTGGAGTCCGTGGTGATCGCGGTGTTCGGCGCGGTCCTCGGCACCGGGCTCGGCCTGGCCTGGGGCGTCACCGCCCAGCGGGTGCTGCGGGACCAGGGGCTGGACACGCTCTCGGTGCCGACCACCACGATCGCGGTCACGCTGGTCGCCTCCGGGGTGATCGGCCTGGTCGCCGCCCTCGTCCCGGCCTTCCGGGCCGGGCGGATGAACGTCCTCGCGGCCATCGCGACGGACTGAGCCGGCGGCCGGGGGAGCCGCCCTCCCGGGGGGAACGGGGGAACTGGGGAACGGGGGAACGGGGGCCGGGTGCGCACAGCGCCCGGCCCCCGGGTATTCACCGCCGTTCACCACGTGCGCCGAACCTGCGCCGAACCTGCACCGAACCCGCGCCGACGGCCTCCGGAGCCCGCCCGGAGGGCCCGCAGCGCCCGGTTCCGGCCCGGTTCGGGCCTCCGGAACCGGTCCGGCCCGCCCCGGATGCGGCCCCGGAAGGCGGGCGGAGTACGGTGGCCGTGATCACCGGACCGGCCCCGTGGACAGGGGTGCCTCCGGCCGCCCAGACCGGGACAAGACGGAGACGCGTCCGCACCGGTACGGTTGGCCCCGATGAACACCAAGGCTGCTGAGGAGCTGCCGGCTGTCTCCGTGATCATGCCGGTGCTCAACGAGGAACGACACCTGCGTACGGCGGTTCGGCGCATCCTGGATCAGGAGTACCCCGGGCCGATGGAGGTGGTGATCGCCCTCGGTCCGTCCACCGACCGGACCGCGGAGATCGCGGCCGAACTGGTGGCGGAGGACCCGCGGGTACGCACCGTGGCGAACCCCACCGGCCGCACCCCCGCAGGGCTGAACGCCGCGATCCGCGGGTCGCACCACCCGATAGTGGTGCGCGTGGACGGTCACGGCCTGCTGACCCCCGGCTACATCACCACGGCGGTGCGGCTGCTCGGCGAGATGGAGGCCGCCAACGTCGGCGGCATCATGCACGCCGAGGGCGAGACCGAGTGGGAGAACGCGGTCGCCGCCGCGATGACCTCCAAGATCGGCGTCGGCAACGCCGCCTTCCACACCGGCGGTCTGGCCGGCCCGGCGGACACCGTCTACCTCGGGGTGTTCCGGCGGGAGGTGCTGGAGCGGCTCGGCGGTTACAACGAGGAGTTCATCCGCGCCCAGGACTGGGAGCTCAACTACCGGATCCGCCAGGACGGCGGGCTGGTCTGGTTCACCCCCCAGCTGAAGGTGACGTACCGGCCCCGTCCCTCGGTGCGGGCGCTCGCCAAGCAGTACAAGGACTACGGCCGCTGGCGCCGAGTGGTCACCCGCTACCACCGCGGCTCGGTCAACCTGCGCTACCTGGCCCCGCCGGCCGCCCTCCTGGCGGTGACGCTCGGCCTGGTGCTGGGCGCCGCCGTCCACCCGGCCTTCCTCGCGGTGCCGGGCGCCTACCTGCTGGGCATCCTCGGCGGCGGCCTGGTCGAGGGCCGCGGCCTGTCCCTCAAGGCCAAGGCGCTGCTGCCGGTGGCGCTCGGGACGATGCACCTCAGCTG
This sequence comes from Kitasatospora sp. NPDC101176, assembly GCF_044768035.1. NCBI lineage: Bacteria > Bacillati > Actinomycetota > Actinomycetes > Kitasatosporales > Streptomycetaceae > Kitasatospora > Kitasatospora sp. NPDC101176. The sequence goes on along the minus strand of NZ_JBIWPA010000056.1, from coordinate 1,895 downwards.
GGGCTTCGGCTTCCTCACCTCGCCCCGGAAGCTGGCCCGCCGGGTGATAGACAGCGTCGGACCGGCCTCCAAGGACGTGCTCTCCAAGGCCGGTTGAGCCTCCCGGCCCGGCCGCCCCGCCGCAACGGCCGCGGCGGCCGGGCTACTTGGCGCAGACGTCGGTGTCGTCCGCCTGCACCCGCTGGAGGTCCTTCGGCGCCTCGGTGGGCGCGGCCGGGGCGGTGGTCGGTGCGGCCAGCACGTCCTTGCCGAGCACGACCACCAGCGGGCCCTTCGGGTCCGCCTTCGGGTCCGGCCGGACGGCGTCGCCGGGCACTCCGAGGGCGGCGGCCAGCGCGGCGGCCGCGGCGTCCTGGCCCGTCGGGTAGGAGACCGAGGTGGTCGCCGCGGCGGGTGCGTCCGGGCCGGTCAGCGCCTTGGTGAAGCCCTTCGCCCGGAGCCGGTCCACGGTCGGCCCGGACTGTCCGCGGGTCCCGCTGCCGTTGCGCACCGTGACCCGGACGGCCTTGGCGTCCACGGCCGGGGCCGTGGCGGCCGGCGAGGCCTCCCCGGAGCCGGCCGGAGCGGGTTCGGCCGTGGCGGGGGCGGCGGTCTCGGTCAGCGAGCGGTCGGTGGCGATCATCGAGAACAGCTGTCCCGCGTCGGGCTGCTTGAGCACCAGGCGGTCCTTGTCCTGGGGGTCGTCCAGGACGGGCACGGTGGCGAAGGTGATGTTCTTGGTGTCCACCTTGCTGATGTCCAGCGCGAGGTCCTTCAGCTTGTCGACGCTGCCGATCCCGGAGTCCACGGTGAGCGCCCTGGTGGCGGCGTCCGCGAGCCGGTAGAGCTTGCTCGGGCTGGTCAGGGTGTCGTCGCTCTTGATCTTGCGGATCATCGAGCTGATGAACTGCTGCTGGAGCGGGATCCGGGTGAGGTCCCCGCCGAAGCCGACGGCGTGCCGGGTGCGGACGAAGGCCAGCGCGTCGTCACCCTGCACCACGTGCCGGCCCTTGCTCATCCTCAGGTGCGAGTCCGTGTCGTTGATGTCCTTGGCCACGCACACCTCGACCCCGCCGACCGCGGTCGAGAGGGACTTCACCGCCTCGAAGTTGACCTGCACGAAGTGGTCGACCCGGATCCCGGTGACCTTCTCGACGGTCTTCCACGAACAGCCCGGGTCGCGGCCCTCCTGACCGAGGCTGTTGTTGAACATGTCCCGCGCGGCGCCCGGGATCCGCTTGCCGTCGGCGCTCTGGCACTCCGGGATCGGCACCATCAGGTCGCGCGGGATGCTGATCACCGTCGCGTTGGAACGGTCCTTGGCGATGTGGAACAGCAGGGTGGTGTCGGCGTGCCCGTTGCTGCCCTCGTCGCCGTAGTCCCGCCCGAGGCCCTTCCGGCTGTCGGTGCCCAGCACCAGGACGTTCAGCGCCTCCCCGGCGGCCTTGGGCCGCTCCTCCTCGCTGCCGAGCTGCACCTTGACGGAGGTGATGTTGCTGTTGAAGTGCTGGTACAGGTAGTACGCGCCGCCGCAGCCCGCGACCATCGCCAGGGCGCCCGTCCCGGCGGTCCACTTGAGCACCCGGCGGCGCCGGGCCCGTTTGGCGGCGGCGGCCGCGCGGCGGCGGGAGTCTCGGCGGCCCCCCTCGGCGGCGGGGGCGGCGGTCGGTTCGGCGGCCGTGCGGCGGCGCTGGCGGGGGATCCCGGAGGCCGGGTCGACGCGGTACTGACCGGTTTCCGGTTTCTCCTCGTACACGGGGTTCCCTACCTTCGACCGGCCACGGCTCCGGCCCACCCGTACGACGGGCCGATCCGGACACACTAGATGAATGATGCGAAGGGTTAGTGGTCGTAGGCGGTCAGCGAGCGCATGACGGGCTGACCAGTGTGGTCGTTGTGCCAGATTGCGCAGGTCA
>NZ_JBIWPA010000055.1:0-14497 GCF_044768035.1 Kitasatospora sp. NPDC101176 | reverse complement strand
GTGATCCTGGACGGGCGCAACGCCTCGTTGGGGGACGGGGTGCGGCGGGCGCTGGGGCGGGAGCCGCGGGACTTCGCGGACTACGCGCGGGAGGCGGCCGCCACCGGAGTCTGGGACGTGTGAGCCGGCCCGCCGGGGCGGCTCGTCGGAGCCGCCCCCGGGCGGGTGCTGATCGTGTGACGAAACCACTGTGGAGGTCGTGTCATGTCGGATCGCAAGACGATCTGGTCGAGTGAACAGGGAATCGGTGCCCTGCCCGCGCAGCTGCGGGGCTTCGGGCTGATGCACGTCGCCATGCGGCGCGACGCCGCCCGGCTGAGGGCGGCGGCCGCCCGGAGCGCGTCCCCGGCGGCGCTGGCGGACTGGTTCGGGCGGCTGCGGGCCGTGATCGACTGGCACCACCACAGTGAGGACGAGATCCTCTGGCCGTACCTGCGCCGGCAGGTGGCCGGCTTCGACGGCGGCGGCGTGCTGGAGCAGGACCACGAGGAGCTCGAGCGGGCCATGGGCCGGGTGGCGCAGCTGCTCGGCGCCGGCCGCGGCACCGAACTCCCCGCGGCTGCGGCCGGGTTCGAGGAGCTGATCCGCGAACACCTGGGGCACGAGGAGCCGGTGGTCTTCCCCGCGCTCGCGGACCTCCCGGTCGACGAGTACCTGCGGGTGGAGCGCCGGATCATCCAGAGCGCCCCGACGCAGGTGATGACGTACCTGCAGCCGTGGATGTTCGACGGTGCCGACCAGGCCTCCGTGCGGGCCGTCTCGGCGACCATCCCGGCCCCGGTGCGGCTGCTCGGCCGCACCGTCCTGGAGCGCCGCTACCGGCGCGTCCTCGCCCCGGTGCTCTGAGACCCGGGGGCGTCCGGGAGGCGTGGCCGTGGTGGTCGCGGACGCGTGCCACCGGGGCGCAACCGGCCGCAAGCGCCCCGCCGGGTGGGGCCGTTCCGGTTGTCGCGGTTCCGTTGCGCGCCGAACCGCACGGTGGGGGGTGTCGTGGTTTCCGCTGTTTCGCCGGTGCCGCCCCCGCGGGCCGGGTGAGTGAAGGGTTCCTGTGATGCGTTCGGATCAGACGTCGGCGCCGCTGTCCTACCCGTCCCCGACGGCCATCGGCCGACTCGGCCCGGGAGCGCCGGTGCACGGCGTGCCCGGCGGTCCGAGCCGCGCCACCGGGCCGGTCCTGGTGGCTGCGACGATCGCCATGGGCCTGATGGCGGGCCTGTTCTTCGCCTTCGACGTGTCCGTGATGCCGGGCCTGGCGGCCGGGGACGACCGGACGTACGTGACGGCGATGCAGCACATCAACAAGTCGATCGAGAACGGCATGTTCGGCCTGGTCTTCGTCGGCGCCTTCCTGGCGACGGGCGTGGCGGCCTGGCTGCAGCACAAGGCCGGCCGGCGCCAGGCGGCGCTGTGGGCGGCCGGGGCGACCCTGCTGTACGTGGTGGCGCTGATGGTCACGATGGGCGTCAACATCCCGCTCAACAACCAGCTCGCGGCGGCCGGAGACCCGGCGAAGATCACCGACTTCGCCTCGGTGCGGGACAAGTTCGAGGGCACCTGGGTCGCCTCCAACATGCTCCGGACGCTGCTCTGCACGGCCGGCCTGGCCGCGCTGACCCGGGCGCTGGTCCTGCACGGGCGGTTCGGCCGCGCCGGGCGCTGAGCCGCCCGGACCGCGCCCCCGGAGGGCCCGGCACGCCGTCACCAGTGTGCCGGGCCCGTCCGCGTGCCGGGCCGACGGGTGTCGGGGTGCCGGGGGCGCAGCTGCCCCCGGCCCGTCCCGTCCCCGGCCCCGTTCCGCGGGGCGCTGCACGCGGCGGATGCGCCGGGGCGTGCGCCGGTGCGCCGGGCCGGTGCTTTCGGTCAAGTCTCCTGAGGCGTCCTGGACTTGGCGATTCCGGGGGTGTGGGTGGAGCATGGGCGGGCCCGGGTCGTCGCGGCGCGTCCGCGCCCATGCCGCCGGGGCGTTCACCGGTCGAGTGTCGGTGTGCCGGAAGGGGGCGAGGTCGATGGGACCAGTGGTGCGTCCGTTCGTGGTCCGGGGGAGAGCGGTTCCCCTGGCCAGGTACCTGGCGGAGGAGGACATCGAGGGACTGGTGGCGTGCTCGTGCATCGGGAACGAGGTCACCATCGACCTCGCGGACACCCGGATCCTGGTCACCCTGGCCGAGGTGAACGGGATGGTGCGGCTCAACTTCGACATGGTCCAGGACGGCCCGGCCAAGGCCCGCTCGTGGTCCCGGCGGCTGCCGGCCGGCTCCGGCCCCGGTGAGCTCGCCGGGCGGATAGCCCTGGACGTCCGCACGCTCGCCCGGGAGCTGGCCCCGCTGCGGCGCAACCCGCCGCGCGGTCCGGAATCCGGGGTGCCCCGGCCACGGACCGGTCCGGGGTCCTGACCGGTCCGCGGCACCGAACGGGGGCGGGCCCGCCAGCACGACCGCGCCGCCGGGCCCCCCGCTCAGTGCCGGCCGTCCGGGATCAGAGCGTCACCAGCCAGGACAGGCCGGCGGTCAGGTTCTCCCGCAGGTCCGGGTCGGCCACCGCCGGCGTGGGGTCGGTGGCGACGGCGGTCAGCAGGTACGGCAGCCGGGGGAACGGGCGGTGCGCCGACGGGCGGACGGCGGCGAGGTCCAGGGCGGTGCGCCCGCGGAGCTCGGTCAGCTCGCGTCCGTCCAGGTACCAGCGCAGACGGGTGCCCGTGACGGGCAGGTCGACGGACAGGTGGTCGGCCGCGGTGAGCCAGGTGTCGGTCGGCGTGGCGCTGGTCAGCGGGGTGGCGTGGCGGTAGAAGCCGGCGATCATCGCCTCCCGCCCGGGCAGGTTGAACTCCCGGCCGAGCGACCGCATGATCGAGTTCTCGGTCGGCCGGTACAGCCCCGCCGGGTAGTAGCCGCCGCCCTCGTAGGTGCCGACCGTCCCGCCGTCGGGGGAGGTCCGGCCGAGCCAGCGCGACCACTTGGTGCCCTGTTCGCGCATCCGGTCGGCGGTGAGCGTGCTGATGTTGGCCTCGGCCGGTTCGGCGCCCTGGTACGTGCCCTGGCCGTCGTAGGCGTACTCGTCGGCGAGCTTGCCCAGGGAGTGGCCGGTCTCGTGCACCGCGATCTGCCCGGACCTGGCGTTGCCGCCGGCCACCGTCGCGATCCCCTCGTAGCCGAGCGGGGAGGTGAGGTCGTTGTAGCCCGCGCCGCCGTACTTGGCGCTGTTGGCCACCACGAGGACCAGGTCGGCCTGCGGCGCCTTGGCCGCGTAGCGGTCGACGGCCTTGTCGTCCACGCAGAGCAGCCGTTCGACGCCGTCGCACCAGAAGTACGCGCCGAGCGCGGTGTGCCGCACGGTGCCCTGGTCCGGATCGCCGGAGACGCCCGACTCCGGCGAGACGGCGGAGACCGCCCAGACGTTGAACAGCCCGCGGTACGTGGCGTAGGGCTCGACGGCGGTGATCTCCCGCCACTTCTCGGCGGCGTCGGCGCGGAACCTGTCCTGTTCCTCGGCGGTGTAGCCGTCCCCGATCACCACCACGTCCAGCTTGTCGGCCGGAGCGCCGTTGCGGACGAGTGCGGTGACGTCGCCGTCACCCTTCAGCGGTGCGATGCCCGGGGCCGGGGGCGCGGTGAAGGGGGAGGCGCCGGGGACGGTCGTCCGCGAGATGGTGCCGTCCTCGGTGAACGCCTCCACCTGGTGGCGGGTGGCGGTGGGCGGGTTGGCTGCGGGCGGCGCCGCCGGTGCGGCCAGTGCCGGGGTGGCGCCGAGGAGCGCGGCGGCGAGGGCGGAGGCGAGCAGGGGCGCGGCGGTCCTGGCGCGGGGGGTGGGCACGGTGGTCCTCCTGGGGTGGGGTGTCGGACTCGACCATGCCCATGTCCCGGACCTGACAATCCGTCGGGGCGCGAAGGCCGAATCCGGCGCGGCCCCGATCCGGCGGGGCGGCTCGGGGCCCGCGGGGCGGGTCCCGCCCGTGCCCGGTCCGGAGGAAACCCGGACCGGGCACGGGCGGGTCGACGGGGCGGCCTCGTCAGACCGTCGCGAAGCCCCAGGCGGCGGCGGACGAGATGAGCCAGCACAGCACGCCCACGGGCATCGTCACCCAGGGGGAGAGCTCCGCCTGCACGAAGATGCTGGACCCCATCCAGGAGGTGAAGCCGATCACCGCGGGTGCGCCCCACAGGACCCCGGGGTTCTCCAGGCGCGCCAGGACGCCGCCCAGGACGGCGACGGTGGTGCCCACGCCGATCAGCAGGGCCACCAGCACCATCTCCCACCGGTCGTAGAGGGGGACGTCGGCCCGGTGGCCGTGGTACGAGGTCTCGACCACGTGGCCCAGCCAGACCTTGAGGTCCACCTCCGTGCCGGAGGCCACGTCGTCGTAGAACCGCTTCCCGACGGTGTAGGTCTCGGTGCCGGACGCGGTCTCGCGGAGCACCGAGATCTTGTACGCGGTCGAGGCCTCGCCGTCCTCCGAGAACGTCGCCGTGACCCGCCCGGTCTCCGGCTTGAGGCAGTCCACCCCCGCCGCGAGCCCCGGGCTGCCGCAGGCCGGGGCGCCCTGGTGCGCCGTCACCCGGACGCTCTCGTCGAGGAACCGGCCGAAGCCCACACCCACCACGGACAGGCCGATCAGCAGGAGCAGGCCCTGGGCCAGCACCCTGCCGACGGGCACCGGTGCACGCCGGGGCGGCCGTGGGCGCGACGGCCCGGCCGACTGCGGCCGGGTGACGGGGGCGGCGGTGCGTCCCGCTTCCGGACCGGGGGCCGTCGCCAGCGCGAGCACCGGCGACGGGGCGGCCGCGGCCACCACCGGATCCGCGTCGGCCGGGGGAGAGGGCTCGCCGTCCGCCGGGTCCATCAGCCGCTGGACCTGGAGCCGCAGGACGCCCAGTTCCCGGCCGAGCGAGTCCGCCTCGCGCCGGATCTCGACGAGGTCCGACTCCCGGATGTGGGCGAAGGCGACAGCCGCGGCGAGCCTGCGGTCCTTCTCCTCGGAGGACTCCTGCAGGCGGCGGCTGCGCGCCTCCTCGGCGGTCAGCCGCGCCGCCAACCGGGAGGCCTCCCGGACGGCCAGGGCCCGGTCCGCCAGGCGGCCGCGCCGCTCGTCGTCCCGCTCCCTGGTCAGTACCGTGACCTCCTGCCGGAGCTGTTCGGTGACCTCCTGCAGGTAGACGACCTGCACGGCGGGCAGCGGGCTCTCGCGCAGCTCCGTCAGGCGCAGCTCGTGCAGGGTGCCGAGGAGGCCCGGGGGCAGGGGGACGCCGTGCCGCTCCAGGGCGGCGAGGAAGGCGTCGACGAAGTCGCGCGGGGCGATCGCCGTGCCCGACAGGTAGGACGAGACCTCCTCCGGTGAGCGGTCGCTCTCCTGCGCCAGCTGCTCCAGGGTGACGTCACGGTGGAGCCGGCCCCGGGCGAAGGCGGCGGCCAGGGCCGTGGCGAACGGCGACCGGTGGGCGGCGTTGCGGGTGAAGGCGAACAGGTTCGCGGAATCGGTGCCGAGCTGGTTGGGCGGCGGCAGTGCCCGCTGCCTCAGCCGGTCCTGAAGGTGCGGGTACAGGGCGCCGAGGGTGAGCCAGACGGGCCCGCCGGGCATGCCGTCCCGGATCAGCTCCAGCAGCGTCCCGGTGAAGGAGGTGGTCGCCTCGGCCTGCTCGCTCAGCGGGACGACGTGGGCGGCCCGGTCGCTGGCGACGAGGATGTACGCCCCGCGGATGTGTGCGGCCCCGGCCGGGGCCGCCCCCGCGGCCAGCGCCTCGATGGCGCGGCCCGAGTAGCAGCAGTCCAGCACCACGACCTTGACCTTGGCCGGACTGTCCAGGAACACTTCGCGGACCCGGTCGTACACCAGTCCGCCCGCGTCGGGGTGATCGGGGTTGGTGTCCGTCAGCGTCAGGCAGAGCTGGCCGCGCGGCAGGATCACACCGTGCCCGACGTAGTAGAGCAGCAGCACTCCGCGGGTCTCCCGGGCCAGTTCGCGCAGCTGCGGGAGCAGCTCGCGGATGTCGCTGGGATCGGGGATGGCGGTGATCCGGTCCGGCGGCCAGCCGCACAGCCGGGGGTCGGTCAGCACCTGCTCCACGGCGGTCAGGCTGTTGAGGGCGGCCGGCAGCGGCTGGAAGCCGCTGCTCCGGTAGGTGCCCGTACCGATCAGGATCGCTCGGGAGTTCGCGAAGTCGGGTGGCTCGGGTCGGTCAGTCATCGCCGCCGCTCAGCACCTCGCGCAGGAGGGGGGTGACGTCCTCGGGCTTGAGCCCCCGGACGTCCAGCGTGACCGTGCGGGCCGGGGTCGTGACGGTGACCGTCACGTCCGTGCGACGGGTCCGCAGCCAGGTCGAGAGCGATCCGGCGAGGACGGCGCCCGCGCCCCCGCTGCCCAGTGCCACCTCCACCACCTCGACGGCCCCGCCCAGTTCGCCCTCGGCGGGTGCCGTCGGCACCGCCCGGACCAGCCCGACCAGTTCGCGCTCCCGGCGCAGCCACTCCCACAGCTCGGCCGTCTCCCGGACCTCGTCGCCGCCCGTGACCGCTATGCGTGCGTCCATGTTCTCCCCACCTGCTCCACCGGTGTCCGACGTGACCCGGGCCCCTCCCGGGCACGGAGGGGATGATGCCAGGACGGCGCCTCCGATGTGGTCGACTCGGCCCTTTTGCGGCGGAATCGCGCAGGCGTACGGAACGGTGCCACCGGCGGTGCGAACGGCCGTGCGAGGGACGGGTTTCGGCCGTTCCCGGCCCGGGCGGGGCGCCCCAGCCGTCCGTCCAGCGGCGTTCCGCCCCGGAGGTGAGCCGGCGGCGGGCCGAACCGGCTGTCCGGAGCGGGTCGGGTGCATTTCCCGCCGTCATATGCTCCCCGGTGCGCCGGATCCCTAGAGTCGCCGCAGACAGAGCGCCGGACGGGGACCTGGCCCCGCCCGGCGCGCCCGCGCGCTCCACCGACCACGAGGGCGGACCACGTGAACAACCGGATCAGGAACAGGATCGCCGGCAGCCTGGCGGTCGCCGCCACCGTCGCGGCCCTGGGCCTCGCGGCGGCCCCGGCCGCTCAGGCGCAGACCGCCGCGCAGGCCTCGCTGCAGAGCGTCAACTGCAGCACCGGGACCTTCGGCACCTCAGGGAACCAGCAGTACTTCAACATCTCCTGCTCGGCCACCGGGACCACCAAGTGGTGGGTCAACGTGAGCTGTTCGGACGGATCGACCCGCACCGTCGGCCTGTACACCACCTTCCTGAACGTGCGCGTCTTCTGCCCGCCGAACACCAACGCGCTGCGTGGCTGGGTGAGTTACACGAACTGAACCGACTCGACCGCTTGGACCGCCTGGGCCGCCCGGACCGACGGAACCGCGGCCCGGCGGCCGCGCCGGGCCGGACCGGACCGGCCGACGGCCCGGCACACCGATCGGTGCGCCGGGCCGTCCACCGGGTCCCGTGGTGCGACCCGTCGGCCTCCGTCAGGAGGTCAGGAGGTGGTGAGGGAGGTGTCGTCGACCACGAAGCTGGTCTGGAGGGAGGAGTCCTCGACGCCGTTGAACTTCAGGGTGACGCTCTGGCCCGCGTAGGACGAGAGGTCGAAGGTGCGCTGCTGGTAGCCGGCCGCGGCGTCCACGTTGCTGTAGGTCTTCAGCGTGGTGCCGTTGGCCGAGACGGTCAGTTTGTCGTACACGGTGCTGCCGGTCTCGGCGGTGTCGATGTGGAGCCAGAAGCTCAGCGTCGCCTTGCAGCCGGCCGGGATGGTGACGGTCTGGGCGAGCGAGTCGGTGTGGCTGGAGCCGTAGCCGTTCAGCCAGGCCTTCCAGGAGCCGCCGTGGGCCGCCTGCGAGGAGCTGTTGTCGACGACGCCGGAGCTCGCCGTCCACGGGGAGGCGCTGCCGGTCTCGAAGCCGGCGTTGCCGAACAGCTGGGTGCCGGTGCAGCCGCCGCCGGTGCCGGTGACCGTCCAGCCGAAGGTGGTCGAGCCGCCGGCACCGGTGGTGTCGGTGGCGGTGACGGTCACGGTGGAGTTGCCGGCGCTGCTCGGGGTGCCGGTGATCAGACCGGTGGAGGCGTTGATCGTGAGGCCGGCGGGCAGGCCGCTGGCGCCGTACGTGAGGGTCTGGCCGGAGGCCGAGTCGGTGGCGTGGATCTGCAGGCTGACGGCGGAGCCCTGGGCGGTGCTCTGGTTGCCGGGGTTGGTGACGGTGACGGTGTTCCCGCCGCCGCTGCCGCCGTTGGTGAAGGCGGCGGTGCCGTTGGGGGTGCCGAGGCCGGTCGGGCCGTCGTAGCCGCTGCCGGCGGTGCACAGGTACGACGGGGAGCAGCTGCCGTTGGCGCCGCTGGTCACGTCGTAGAGCGACGCGGTGTGGGAGTAGGGGTAGGAGGCCGGGGTGGTGCCGGCGGCCGGGGTGCCCGCGAGGGCGTAGACCGCGGCGATGATCGGCGAGGAGGCGCTGGTGCCGCCGTAGACGTTCCAGCCGGAGCCGCCGTAGGTCTGGTAGACGGCGACGCCGGTGGCCGGGTCGGCGACGGCGGAGACGTCGGCGACGGTGCGCTTGCCGCAGCCGGTGTCCTTCTGCCAGCTGGGCTTGGGGTCGTAGGCGGAGCAGCCCGAGCCGGCGCCGTTGCCGCCCGAGGTGCTGCCCCAGACCTTCTCGCTCCAACCGCGGGTGGTGGAGGTTCGGTTGAGGCTGGTGCCGCCGACGGCGGTGACGTACTGGGAGGCGGCGGGGTACTCGACGCCGTAGCCGGAGTCACCGGAGGAGACGGTGATGGCGACGCCCGGGTGGTTGAAGTAGCTGGAGTCGGAGCTCGGGTCGGTCGAGTCCTCCGAGCCGCCGTAGCTGTTGGAGACGTACTTGGCGCCCATCGAGACGGCGGTGTTGACGGCGGCGCCGAGGTTGTCCATGGAGGCGTCGTCGGACTCGACCAGCAGGATGTGGCAGTTGGGGCAGACCGCACTCACCATGTCGACGTCGAGGGAGATCTCGCCGGCCCAGCCGCTGTCGGCGGTCGGGTAGCTGGTCCCGCCGCGCTGGTCGACCTTCCGGAAGCAGCCGTTGGCGGTGGTGCAGGCCGGCAGGCCGTACTGGGACCGGTAGGCGGCGAGGTCGGACTCGGCGTTCGGGTCGTCCTGGGCGTCCACGATGGCGACGGTGGCGCCGGACCCGGCCGAGGTGGGCAGGTTGTACGCGGCGGCGAGGTCGGTGGGGCCGTAGCCGGAGGGGTTGATGTCCGGCGCCAGGGAGGCCTGCTGGGGCAGGTCGGTGCGGGCGAGGGCCAGACAGGCCATCTGGCCGGGGCGGGTCGGGGCGGCGCAGAGCCGCTTGGTGGCGACGCCGGAGTGCGCGGCACCGCTCGCGGGCGCCGAGGCGGTGGCCGTGGGGGCGGTGACCGCCAGCAGGCCGGTGGCGGCCATCGCCAGGGCGGGCAGGGCGGCGAGCAGTCCGCGGGCCCGGTGCGGGCGCGGGCTGCCGGGGGAGTGGAAGCGCAAGAGTCGACCCTCCGTGGGGGGTGGGAGCGCGGGCCGGTGCCGGCATGGGGTTCGCCGGGTACGGGCTCGGACCCGTGCTGACGGGATCTCGGCACGTGCTGGCCGGGCTGCGGCGGTGGCCGCGGGCCGGCGGGTGTGCTCGCGCTGTACAGAGGTGGGGGCGCCCCCAGGAGTGGAACATCAGGTTCATGACATGCGACGGCACGTCAGGAAGCGCACCACTTCACGGCGTTGCCGAGTGGCGTGGCCATGAGGTTAACGACGGGCTGACGGCGGCTACAAGGCGCTGCCCGCCGCCTTTACCGGGCCTTGCCCATCAATTTCCGAGCGGCAGAGACGACGCGGGCCCGCTGCCCCGCCGCGGCCGCCGGGAACCCCCCGACCCGGCCCGGGGACGTTCGGGCGCGGTAGATTCCCGGCCATGACGACCACCGACCCGACCGCTGCCGACCCGACGTCCAACTTCCCTTCGGGCGGGGGCGCTTCGAGCGACGGCTCTTCGCGTACCGGACCTACGGGTACCGATCCGACGGCCGCCGGCCCGCTGAGCCCGGTCTCCCGCACCGCGCTGGCCGTCGCCCTGGTGCGTGCCTACGAGAGCTCCCGCCCCGACCCGCTGTTCGTCGACCGCTACGCCGCCGCCTTCGTCGAGGCCTCGGCCGTTCCGGTGCCCACCGCGGGCCCCGACAGCCCCTTCGCGCGCCGGCTGGTCGTCCACGGGATCCTGCGCACCCGTTTCTACGACGACCGCCTGCGCGCGGCGGGCACGGACCAGGTCGTCCTGCTCGCGGCGGGCCTCGACACCCGCGCCTACCGGATCGACTGGCCGGCCGGCACCAGGCTGTTCGAGCTCGACCTCGCCCCCGTCCTCGCCTTCAAGCAGCAGGTCCTCGACGGGCTCGGCGCCGCCCCCGCCTGCGAGCGCACCACCCTGCCCGGCGACCTGCTGGACGGGGAGTGGCCGCGCCGCCTCGTCGACGCCGGCTTCGACCCGCGACGGCCCACCGCCTGGCTGGCGGAGGGCCTGCTGGTCTACCTCACGGCGGAGGAGGCCGCCGGCCTGCTCGGCGTCGTCGGGGAGCTCTCCGCGCCGGGCAGCCGGCTGCTGCTGGAGAAGGGCCGGGACGTCGCGAGCACCCCGCAGGACCCCTCGCTCGCCCACATCGCCGACCTCTGGCAGGGCGGGCTCGGAACCGGTACCCACGAGTGGCTCGACGCCCACGGCTGGAGCACCCGGGTCACCCTGCTCGACGAGGTGGCGGCCGGTCTCGGCCGGCCGTTCCCGGCCGGCTCCGGGCCCACCACGAGCGGTTTCGTGGAGGCCGTCCGGACGCCCTGACCCCGCCCTAGGCCTGCTCCGGCGGAGCCCTTGGACGCCCCGTCGGAGCCTCGGATGCCTCGGGCGGGCCTTTCGGGCCCTGACAGGCCCTGACAGGCCCTGACAGGCCCTGACAGGCCCGTCCTGACAGGCCCTGACAGGCCCGTCCTGACAGGCCCTGACAGGCCCGTCCTGACAGGGCCTCAGGCGTGGGCCAGCGCGGCGTTCGCCCGCTCGGCGACCAGGGTCAGGACGCGGCCCGCGACCGCCAGGTCCTCCGGCGGGATGCCGTCGTACAGGCGGGCGGAGACCTCGGCGGTCTCGGCGGCCGCGCGCTCGTACCGCTCGAGCCCGGCGGCCGTGAGCCGCACCCGGGAGGCGTCCGCCGGGTCCTGCTCCAGCAGGCCGGCGGCGGCCGCCTCCTCGACGACGCCGCGGACGAGGGTCTCGTCGGTCTTCAGCGAACCGGTGACGTCCGCGACGAGCTCGTCCCGGCCGATGGAGCCGGTGGTGACGGAGCCGGGGCCGACGGGGATGCTGCCGACGGAACCGCCGACGACGACGGCCCGGAACAGCACGTTCTGGTGGAAGGTGAGGCCGTGCCGGTCCAGCACGCCCTCCAGGACGGCGCGGGCGGCGTGGTGCGCCAGGGCGACGACCCGGCCGTTGGCGGCGGGGGTCGGGGTGGGGGTCGGGGTGGTGGTCATGACTGCTCCTTCTCGGTGGCCGGCTCGGGCGGATCGAGCGGTACGTCCAGCAGGGTCGCCAGCTCGCTGGTGAACTGTCGTGCGCGCGAGCTGTCCTGACCTCCGAACGGCTCCAGGAGCCGCTCCAGCAGGCTCTGGACCACCGCGATCGCGCGGCCGGTGACCTCCAGCCCGTCCTCGGTCAGCGACAGCTGCACGGCGCGCGGGTCGTCCGGGTCGCGGGTGCGGGCGAGGAGCCCGGCGGACTCGAGGGCGCGGGCGAGCTTGGAGACGTAGAGCGCCTCCAGGCCGGTGTGGTCGGCCAGTTGGCGCTGGCTGGGCCGCAGCCCGGAGCGGTGCATGCCGTGGAGCGAGGCCATCAGGGCGTACTGGGCGTGGGTCAGGCCCAGGGGTGCGACCGCTCGGTCGACGGCCACCCGCCACTTTGTCGACAGGCGCCAGACCAGGAATCCCGCGGTGGCGCGTTCGGGTGCTGAACTCATGTCAGATACCGTACATGGCTACTATGTCCATGGCTACTATCTTCCCGGACGGAGGCGTCCGAGCCGGGGAACCAGATCCAGGCTCTCCCGGGGGACGCCTCCCGAGCTACCCCTCGCCGGCGGCCGGAGGCTCCGCCACGGCAGGAGTCCCGCCCGCGGCCTCGCCGACGGCCGGAGCCTCGACCACGGCGGAGGCCAGCAGCCGGACGTCGTACTCCGTCCAGCAGTCGGAGATCTCGACACCGACCTCGCTCCCGCACCCGGCGCACACGCGGTTCGGGCCGTCGATCCCGTCGAGCCGGCAGCACCCGTAACTCCGGCCCGACACTTCGGTCGGCCGCAGCAGCCCACCGTCCCCGGGATTGAGCACCAGGGCGGCGTCACTGCCGTCGAGCATCCGGCGGGGTTCCGGGTCGGACGCGTAGAACCCCGCCGGGACCGTCGACGGCCCGTAGGTGTAGTGGTCCCGCCCCTTCACCCTCGGCAGCGGGACCCACTCGCGGCGCCGAAGGGGCGGCGACAACGGGGCATCGCACTGCCGGCACCTGAACACGACGAGCACGCTCGTCCTCCTCTCGGCGCGCGGTGACCGAGCGCTCCGGAAGGCCGCTCCGCCGACGTGCCCCGAGCCTACGGTGCATGTCAACCGGGTTCCGGCCGCGGCCGTCAGCGGACGGGAGGAGGCCGATGCCCCGGCCGGGCCGACGTCATGACGCGTCGTCCGCGTCGTCCGCGCCGTCCGCGTGGCCCGTGCCGCCCGCGCTGGCCATGCCGTCCGTACCGCCCGCGCCGTCGGCACTGTCAGAGCTTGCCGGCGCTCCGCGGCGCGGGGCGGGTGTCAGCGAGCGGCGCGGGTGGCGAGGGCGCGGGCGTGCTCGGCCAGCTGCTGCGGGCACTCCAGCGGCAGCATGTGGCCGGCGTCGGCGATGGTGTGCAGCGTCGCCTGCGGGAGGTGCTGCTGGAGGGTGCGGCTGTGGGACGGGTCGACGATCTTGTCCAGGGTGCCGGTGACCACCGTGGTCGGCGTGTCGATCCGGGGGAGCCCGTCGCGCTGGTCCATGTCCTGTGTGGAGGCGAAGAAGGCCGCGCGGATCGCCGGCCGGGTGGTGGCGAACAGGTGCCGGCTCCGCTCGCGGGCCTCGAACGTCGCGGCCGGGCCGTGGGTCTTCCCGAGGAGCCTGCGGCCGAGCCACCCGATGCCGAGCGCCCGGCTGAACTTCTTGGAGCCCATCATGCCGACCTCGTTGGCCGGCGTCTCCTGGCCGTGGGCGGCGGTCGAGGCCAGCACCAGGCCCACCAGCCGGTCGGCGGCCGTCTCCGGCTGCTCGGCGTGCAGGCGCGCGGCGTACGCGAGCGCGGCGTAGCCGCCACCCGAGTGGCCGACCACCACGACCGGGCGGGTCCCGGCGACGGCGTCCACCACCGCGCCGAGGTCCTGGGCGAGCCGCTCGATCGAGACGCTCCCGCTCTCGCCCGTCGACGTCGCGTGGCCGCGCTGGTCGTAACTGGCGACCGTGTGGCCGGCGCCGGCGAGGAGGGTCGCCGTGGTGTGCCAGACGGCGCGGCTCGCCGCCCAACCGTGGGCGAGCACGATCACCGGGCCCGCGTCCGGCGTCCCGGTCGCCTCGTCCCGCCCACCGGTCGCCTCGCCCTGCGCCGGCTCCCCGGCCGGGCGGTGCAGCGCGACAGTCAGCAGGGCACCGTCGTCGGTGCGGACGGTGAGGTCAGTGATCGCGACGGAGCGCGGGTCGGCGGGCAGGGCCGCGAGCCGCACCGGGGCCGAGCCCTGGGCCGTCCGGGCCTCCCGGGGCTTCCGGACCGGAGGGTGAGTGGTGGTCATCGGGCTCCTCCTGCGGCGGTGGTGAGGTGGGTGTTGAGGTGCTTGAAGGCGTTGTGGGTGGCGCTGGAGTGCTGGGCAGGGATGTCGGCGACCTTGGCGAGGAGCTTCAGCCAGCCGTGGGGGCTTGCGGTGAAGGTCATGGTGAGGCGGGTCTTGGTGTCGTCCTCGGTGGGGGTGAGGGTGAAGGTCGCCTGGCCGCGGAAGGCGCCGTCGGTGTAGTCCGCGGCGTAGTGCTCCCCGGGGGTGATGCGGGTCGTGGTCGCGGTGAAGCGGAGCTTGGGACCGCCCTTGTCGACGCCCTTGGTGTGGACGGTGACGAGGGTGGTGCCGCCCACGTGCTCGGGGCCGGTGCTGCCGGGCTCGAAGGTGTTGTGCGGGGTCCACCAGGTGGCGGCGCCGTTGAGTTCGGCGATGAGGGCCTTCCAGACCTGGGGGGCGGGGGCGTTGATGACGGCTTCGTCGACGAGGTCGTAGGCGTGCACGGGGCGGACTCCATCCGGGGGAGGGATTCGGGGGTGCGGTGCGGGAGGCCCGCAGATGGGCGGGCCTCCTGATCGCCGCGTGGTGCTGGGTCTTGGTGGCCGGCTGTGTTCCGACTTTTCCGGTTCTGGTTTTGGTTTTGGTGTGTGGGGTGGTTAGGGGTGGGTGTGGGTGGTGGTTTGGTAGTTGGTGAGGTCGAGGTGGCGGGTTTGGTTTTTGAAGCGG
>NZ_JBIWPA010000054.1:0-15994 GCF_044768035.1 Kitasatospora sp. NPDC101176 | reverse complement strand
GCGCCCCCGCGGCCCGTGCGCGGTGGGCGGGGCAGCGCGCGCCCGCCACACGGCGATCGGTGCACGGTGGTCAGTACACCTGGTCAGTGCACCGCAGTCAGATCACCGCGGTCAGTGCCCCGCGGTCAGTGCCCCGCGGTCAGTGCCCCGCGGTCAGTGCCCCGCGGTCAGTGCACGGTGGTCAGTGCACGGTGGTCAGCACCGCCGCCGGGTCGTCCGGGATCTCCCGGGACCGGGCCACCAGCGCGGCGACCACGGCGACCAGCGCCAGCGCCGCGCCCACCCAGAAGGCCGCCGAGCTGCCGACCGCGAGCAGGTGCGAGGGCAGGTCGGCGGGGGCGACGTCCGTGGGCAGGTGCGCCGTCTCGTCCTTGACCGTGGAGCTGAAGACGGTGACCAGGATGGCCAGGCCGAGCGCGGACCCGACCTGGGTGACCACGTTGAGCAGGCTGGAGGCGGCGCCCGCGTCCTCCTGCTCCACACCCGCGACGGCGATGATGTTCAGCGGGACGGTGAAGAAGCCCGCACCGACGCCGATCAGGATCATCGGGCCGAACAGCCCGGACAGGTAGCCGCTGTCGGCGTCCAGCTGCGCCAGCCAGACCATGCCGGCGGTGACCAGCACCGCACCCGCCAGCATGAACGGCTTGGCACCGACCTTGGTCAGCGTCTTCATCACCACGCCCGCGGCGGCGATCAGCGCGAAGGCCACCGGCACGAAGCCGAAGCCCGCCTTGATCGGGCTGAACTTCATCACCTCCTGGACGAACTGGGTGAGGAAGAAGAACATCCCGGCCAGGTTGCCGGAGAGGAAGAGCATCGCGCCGAGCAGGATGGTGCGGTCCCGGTCGCGGAAGAGCCGCAGCGGCAGGATCGGCTGGGCGGCGCGGGTCTCGACCAGGAGGAAGGCGCCGAGCAGCACGACGGCGCCGATGAAGCAGAGCACCGTGGTGGTGTCGCCCCAGCTCTTGGCGCCGGCGTTGATGAAGCCGTAGACCAGCAGCGCCATGCCCGCGGTGGAGGTGAGCGCGCCGACCAGGTCGAAGCGGCCGGGGTGGCGCTCGGACTCGCGGACGTAGCGCGGGCTGAGCACCGCGATCAGGATCCCGAAGGGGATGTTGACGAAGAAGACCCAGCGCCAGGACGCGGTGTCGGTGAGCACTCCGCCCAGGATGAGGCCGAGCGCGGCACCGGAGCCGGTGACCCCGCCGTAGACGCCCATGGCCTTGGTGCGGGCCTTGCCCTCGGGGAAGTTGGTGGCGATGAGGGCAAGCGTGCCGGGGGCGGCGAGGGCGGCGCCGATGCCCTGCAGGGCGCGGGCGAGCAGCAGCAGGCCGCCGTTGGGGGTGATGCCGCCGAGCAGGGACGCGCCGGTGAAGACCGCGACGCCGATCACGAAGACCTTGCGGCGCCCGAGGATGTCGCCGAAGCGCCCGCCGAGCAGGAGCAGCCCGCCGAAGGTCAGGGCGTAGGCGTTCAGCACCCAGGACAGGTCGGAGCCGGTGAAGTCGAGGTCCTTCTGGACGTCGGGCAGGGCGACGTTGACGATGGTCGCGTCCAGGATGATCATCAGCTGGCAGACCGCGATGATCGCCAGTGTGATGCCCGGACGGGACGGTCCGGCCTGGGCGGGCGCGGGCGGATCCGCCTCGTCCTTCAGGGTCGGGGACGGGGTGGACGAGGTCGTCACGATAGCCTCCACAGGGCCGTGAGCACGTGGGTGTGGGATCCGACGGGCCGGCCCTGGCACGGGCGGGCGCGCGGCGGCCCGTCAGGGGCGGGCCGCGGATCCGGCGGACGGGTCCGGTCGCGCCGAGGAGCAGGCGCAGGGACCGGGGACTTCACAGGAACGTCGGACGTACGTCGGGAAGGGGCACCGGTAGAACAGGAGGGCCCCTCCACATAGAATACGGAGGACACCTCCACTTCGCAAGCAAGGAGCGCCGCCGATCACCCGCAAGCCGCTACCGTCAAGACCCCAGAACCCGCCTCCCGGAGAGAACATGACGCCGCCTCGGTCCGCGAAGCCCGCCCAGCCCGACCAGACCGCCCCCGAGACCGGGCCCGACCGGCCCGGGCAGCCCACCGGCCGGCCGCGCACCGCCGGCGCCCGCCCGATGCGCGCCGACGCCCGCCGCAACTACGAGCGCCTGCTCGCCGCCGCCGCGACCGTCCTGGAGGAACAGGGCACCGAGGCCTCGCTGGAGGAGATCGCCCGCCGGGCGGGAGTCGGCATCGGCACGCTCTACCGGCACTTCCCCACCCGCGCCGCCCTGCTGGAGGCGGTGCTGCAGGACAGCATGGCCACCCTGGAGGGACGCGCCCGCGACCTGACCGCCTCCGCCGACCCCACCGCCGGGCTGCTGGCCTGGCTGCGCGACCTCGCCGCCTACGCCACCCGCTTCCGCGGCCTGGCCTCGGCCGTGATGGTCAACCTGGTCGACGAGCACACCGACTTCGAGTCCTGCGCGGGCATGCTCACCGCCGCCGGCACCCTGCTCCGGCAGGCCCAGCTCGCGGGCGGCGTCCGCCCCGACGTCTCGGTGCCGGACGCGGTGACGCTGGTGAACGCGCTGGTCTGGGCCCTGGAGCAGGGCAACGGGGACGAGGAGCAGTTCGAGCGGCTCTTCGACGTGGTGGCGCGCGGCCTGCGGCCGTAGGACGCGTCCCGGACCCGTCGTCGACCCGCGGCTGCGGGGCCTCCGGCCGACGGGCACGGCGAAGCGGCCCGGCCCCACCGGGGCCGGGCCGCCGCCCGCGCGTCAGCCGCGCCGCGCGCCCGCGAGCGGGCCCGAGCCGAGCGCGGCCACCTCTTCGGCGAGGATCCGGTAGGAGGCCAGCCGGGTGTCGAAGTCCGGTGCCACCGTCATCGCCATGAACTCGTCCGCGCCGGCCGCGATCAGCTCGGCCACCCGGCGCCGGACCTCCGCGCGGCCCCCGATCACCTGCCGCCCGAGGAAGCCGTCGACGATCTGCCGGTCGTGCGCGCTGTACTCGTAGGCCTGCGCCTCGGCCAGCGTCGGGTAGGCGTTCTGCCGCCCGCCGGCCCGGACGGTACGGATCGCGGCCACCCGTATCGGGCCGGCCAGCAGGTCGGCCTCCTCGTCGGTCTCCGCCGCCAGCACGAACGCGGCCACCAGCGCGTACGGCCGCTCCAGCACCGCCGACGGGCGGAAGGCCTCCCGGTAGGCGCGCAGCGCGGGCACCGTGAGCTCCGCGTTGAACTGGTGCGCGTAGGCGAAGGGGAGACCGAGCGAGCCGGCCAGTTCGGCACTGCCCAGTCCGGAGCCCAGCACCCACACCTCGGGGCGGTTGCCCTCGGCGGGCACCGCCCGCACCCCGGCCGCGGCGTCGTCCTGCGGGCCGTCGAAGTAGCCCAGCAGCTCGACGGCCTGGCGGGGGAAGTCCCCGCCGGCGAGCGGGCCGGCCGCGCGGCGCAGCGCCTGGGCCGTCACCGGGTCGGTGCCGGGGGCGCGGCCGAGCCCGAGGTCGATCCGGCCCGGGTGGAAGGCGGACAGCGTGCCGAACTGTTCGGCGACCACCAGCGGGGCGTGGTTGGGCAGCATCACCCCGCCGGAGCCGACCCTCAACCGGCTGGTGGCAGCGGCGATCTGGCCGATCAGCACGGCCGGCGCACTGCTCGCCGCGCCCGGGGCGTTGTGGTGCTCGGCGACCCAGTAGCGGTGGTAGCCGAGCTCCTCGGCGGCCCGGGCGAGCGCGACGCTGTCGTGCAGCGCGTCGGCGGTGGTCCGGCCGTCGAGGACGGGCGCGAGGTCGAGTACGGAGAGCGGCACGGGGCCGGGCTGGGACATGCGGGTCCTCCGGAGTGGGCGCGGCCCCGGCGGGCGGGGCGGGGAAGGAAGGCGGGCGGCCGGTCGGGCCGGCGCCGGTGCCTCGGCGGGACGGAGCGCGGCCCGCGCGCGGCGCGGGCACGACCGGCGGGCGGGGGGCCGGCGGACGGCCGACGCCTCCGGCGGGCAGGCCGGGAAGGCGCGGCCAGGGCCGCTACAGGGGACGTCCCGGGCCGCGTCGAACACAATACGGAGGGGCCCTCCGAATAGCAAGGAGCCTTCGCCCACGGCCCGTTGGAGCCGTCGCCCCCGTCGGGCCGCCCGCCGGAACCGCCGCCCGCCGCTCGCCGGAACCGCCGCCCGCCGCAGCCACGCGGCGGCCCGGCCCGGGGGCTCGGCCGGGCCGCGCCCGACCGCACCGGGCCGCGCCGACCGCTCAGCCACCCACCCGAGCCCGACAGGCCGCAGGGGCCGGACGGGCGCTACCCCGCCAGGCCGCCGGCCCGCCCGGACTCGACCACCATCCGGGCCAGCGCGGCCCGCGAGCTGATGTTGAGCTTGCGGTAGATCCGCGTCAGGTGGACGTCCACGGTGCGCGGGCTCAGCCGCAGCTCGGCCGCGATCTGCCGGGTGCGCCGACCGGTTCCGGCCAGGTCGGCCACCTCCCGCTCGCGCTCGGTCAGCGCCGCGAACAGCTCGACGGCGGCGCCCGCCGGTTCCGCCGCCACTCCCGGAAGGGCCGGGGTCGGCAGCGGGACGCCACAGCCCATCAGCAGCTCCGGTGCCGGTCGGGCCGCCGACTTCACGCTCAGCGCGAACGCGCTCAACTCCATCGCCTCCCGCGCCTTCCCGCGGACCGCGAGCAGCCGCAGCGCCTCCGGCAGCAGGGTGGCCGCCGCGCGGGCGTCCCCGGTGAGCAGGGCCACCCGGGCGGCCGCCGCCAGCACCAGGTGGTCCCGCTCGCCGTCGCCGGGGCCGGACCGCTGGACGTGCTCGGCCAGTTCGGCGTCCGGCACGCCGCGTGCGGACAGGAAGTCCAGCGCCTTGCGGTGCGCCTCGATCCGCCAGCAGGCGTCCACCGCCGCGTACACCGCGCGGCGCACCAGCGGGTGCCGGTAGGCGAGCTGGTCGGTGCCCGGGACGGTCCGCAGCAGGTCCCGCCGGACCAGCCCGTCCAGCAGTCCGCAGGTCCGCTCCTTCGGCTGGTCGATCAGGGCGGCCACGCCGGCGGCGTCGAAACGCTCGCCCAGGACCGCACCGGCCGCGGCGACCTGCTGCAACTGCTCGTCCAGTGCGACGAACTCGGCGGAGATCCGGGCGCCGAACCGCACCGGCAGCGCCGGTTCGACCGGCTCCGGCGGGGCCGCCGCCCGAGCACCGTCCGCGGCCTCCGCACCGTCCGCGCTCTCCGCGCCGGGCGCCTCGGCCGCCTGGTCCAACAGCGTCAGCAGGTACAGCGGATTGCCCGCGGACTCCCGGTGCAGTCGCCGCAGCGCCGGCGAGTCCACCGGCATCCCGGCCAGCTCCGCGCTGCGGCGCGGGTCCAGCGGCGCCAGCTCGACCCGCCCCGCGGTGCCGAGCTCGACGCCCTGGGCGAAGGTCCCGGCCAGCTCGGCGGGCGCCTGGCGGGGCCGGTAGGAGACGACCACCGCGACCGGAGCGGCGACCGGCCGCTGGCCGAGGTACTCCAGCAGTTCGAGCGTGCCCGGATCCAGCCAGTGGGCGTCGTCCAGCAGCAGCACCAGCCCCCGGCCGGCGCAGAGGCTCAGCCGCTGGACGAGGGTCGCGTAGTAGTGGCACAGCCACCAGGCCGGCGGCAGGTCCGCCGGGATGGTCTGCGGGCCGGGGCCGAGGGCCAGCTGCGGGAGCAGCTCGCCGAGCGCGGCCAGCTGGTCCTCGTCCAGGCCGGCGCCGCCCCAGCGGCCCAGCACGTCGACGAGGACCTGGCAGCGCAGGGCCGAAGCCGCCTCGGTGGCGCGGCCGCGCAGCACGACGGCGCCGCGCCGCTCCGCCTCCTCCGCCAGCCCGGTGAGCAGCCGGGTCTTGCCCGCGCCGGGCTCACCGACGAGTTCCACCAGCCGGCCCCGCCCGTCGGACAGCGCGTCCAGCACCGTGTGCAGTGCCGCCGCCTCCGCCGTGCGGACCGCCGGGTCCGAGCCGTTCGGTTGCCGATCCCCCGTGGACGCCATAGGTCGTGTTCCCTTCCAGCGCGCGGCACTCGTGGATCCCCCATCCGAGTGCGACTGCCCCGCCGCTCATCGATCAGGCGTGCGATGGGCCCACCGTAGCCAAACGCCCAGCGCCGGGCCTCGTCGGCAATGGAAAATTTACACGGCGAAATTCCACGTCCACATCAATGCGCAATTCCTGACATGTATTTGACGAGCAATCAGGTATCAAGCGGAGCCGACGCCGTCCAGTTGCCGCCACAGCGCGCGCTCGTCCTCCGTGGGCGGGACGTGCCCGGCGGGCCGCTCCGGATGGGCCGGCGGCAGCACCGCCGGACCGGGCTCCGCCCACCCCCTCGCCTCCGGCACCGGCACGCACGGCCCCAGGCCCCAGCCGCACGCCAGCGCGCTCAGCCCGGGTGCCATCCGCTCCCACCACCCCGCCCAGTACCGTGCCATCAGCCGTCGCCTCTCCGTTCCGTCCGGGTGCGGGCCCGGCGCCCACCGGTCCGGCGGCCGAGTGTCCGGCCGCCGCCTCAAGCAGGCCTAAACCGGCCCTGAAGCGTTCCGGCCCGGCCGGGCCCCTCGTACCCGTACCGCCGGGACGGTACGTAATTCCGCTGATGTGCCGGGCCGCCACCGCGGTGCAGATTGGTGGCGAACCACGACGCCGACCTGGGGGTAGTCATGCGGTACGAAATTCTCGGCAGCCTGCGGATCCGGCCGGAGCCGCACGACCGGCCGTCCGCCATCAACGCGCGCAACATGCAGGTCGTCCTCGCCGCCCTGCTCGTCCGGGCCGACGAGGTGGTGTCGGTCCAACAGCTCAGCTACGAGATCTGGGGTGAACGCCCGCCCAGGCGCTACCTCGCGGCGATCCACGTCTACATCTCGCAGCTGCGCAAGTTCCTCGCCCGGGACGGCGTCCCCGGCACCCCGATCGTCACCCGCTCGCCCGGCTACTCGCTCCAGCTGGGCGAGGACCGGCTGGACGCCCGGGAGTTCCAGCGACTCACCGACGAGGGCCGGGCCGCCCTGCGGCAGCACCGGCCCGAGCAGGCCGCCGCCGCCTTCGAGGACGCCCTCGGCCTCTGGCGCGGCCCCGCCCTCGGCGACCTGCGGGCCGGGCCGATCCTGGACGGCTTCGTGGCCTGGATCGAGCAGGCCCGCCTCGGCTGCGTCGACCAGCACGTGGAGGCCGGCCTCGCCCTCGGCCGGCACCAGGAACTCGTCGGCCGGCTCTACTCGCTGACCTCCGAGCACCCGCTGCACGAGGGCTTCCGCCGGCAGCTGATGATCGCCCTCTACCGCTCCGAGCGCCAGGCCGACGCACTGCACGTCTACGGCTCCACCCGGCACACGCTCAACAGCGAGCTGGGCATCGAACCCGGCCCCGCCCTGCAGAACGTGCACCGGGCGATCCTGCTCTCCGACCGCAGCCTGGACCTCTCCACCGCCGCCTGAAACCGGGCCCGCCTCGACCCGGCCGCCGTCTCCCCGCCCGCGCCGCCTCCCCCCACGTCCACGGCACCACCCCACGCACCCACGCCAGCACCAGGGAGCCCGACCATGAGTCCGCACGCACCCGCCCAGACCTGGATCCGCCGCTACCAGGACCGCCCCGACGCCGCCGTCCGCCTCGTCTGCTTCCCGCACGCGGGCGGCTCCGCCGGCACCTACCGGCCCTGGGCCGAGGCCGTCGACCCCTCCGTGGAGATCCTCGCCGTGCAGTACCCGGGGCGGCAGGACCGCTACCGCGAGCCCGGCATCGACAACCTCAACGAGCTCGCCGACCTCGTCACCCCGGCGCTGCGCTCCGCCGTCACCGGCGGCCGGTACGCCCTGTTCGGGCACAGCCTCGGCGCCGCGCTCGCCTTCGAGGTGGCCCGGCGCCTGGCCGGCGACGACGGCCCCGAACTCCTCGCCGTCTCCGGCCGCCGGGCGCCCTCCCAGGCCCGCCGGGAGGCGTACCACCGGCTCGACGACGCCGGGCTCGCCGCCCACCTGGAGGACCTCAGCGGCACCGACCGGCGCCTGCTCACCGACCCGGACGCGCTGCAGCTCATCCTGCCCGCGGTCCGCAGCGACCTGCGCGCCATCGAGACCTACCGGGCCGCCCCCGGCGCCACCGTCGACGTGCCCGTGCTCGCCCTCACCGGCGACCACGACCCGTGGACCACCCTGCTGGAGGCGGCCGCGTGGTCCGCCCACACCACCGCCGGGTTCGATCTGCGGGTCTTCCCCGGCGAGCACTTCTACCTCGTCGAACACCGGGCCGAGGTGCTGGACCTGCTCGCCCGCCGGCTCAGCCCGGTCTCAGAGCTGCTTTAGCCCCGCCGGACAGACTGCCCGCACCGACGCGACCCGACCACCCCCAGGGACTGACACCACCATGGGAACCACCACCGACGGCCTGCGCACCCTGCACCGCGCCGGGCGGCTCGCCGCCGAGTACCCCGCCGTACCCCGGCTGCTGGACGGCGCCGGCGACGACGAACTCGCCCTCGCCGGCAACCTGCTGGCCAGGCTCGACCCCGACGAGGTGCTCCGGCTGCACCCCGGCACCACCGCCGTCACCATCGCGGTGACCGGCCACGGCACGCTCGCCTCGCTCCGGCCCGCGCTCACCGCCGAGCTCGCCCGGCACGGCCTGCTGCTGCGCCCGCACTTCACCGACTTCGACAGCTACGTCTTCGAACTCTCCGATCCCGGCTCCGGGCTGTACGCCGCCGCGCCCCAGCTGGTCCTCTGCGTGCTCGACCCGGCCGTCGTCCTGGACGAACTGCCCCTCCCCTGGGGGCCGGACGACGTCGAGGCGGTGCTCGCCGCCAAGACGGCGCTGCTCGGCCGGCTCGCCGCCCGGTTCGCCGCCACCGCACCCGGCGCCACGCTCGTCCTCAACACCCTCCCGCTGCTGCACCGGCACACCGCCCAGCTGGTCGACCTGCGCGCCCGGGCCCGGCTCGGTGCGGTCTGGCGCGAGGCCAACGCGCGCCTGCTGCGGATCGGCGAGGAACACCCCGCCACCGTCGTCCTCGACCTGGAACCGCTCGCCAACGAGGGCGTCCCGGTCCAGGACCCCCGGCTGGACGCCTACGCCAAGGCCCACCTCTCCCCCGCCCTGCTCACCGCCTACGCCCGGCAGGCCGGGCACCTGGCCCGCGCCCTCACCGGGCGCACCCGCAAGGTGCTGGCCGTCGACCTGGACAACACCCTGTGGGGCGGGATCCTCGGCGACGACGGCCCCGAGGGCATCGAACTCGCCGGCACCCACACCGGCGAGGCGTTCCGCACCTTCCAGCGGGCGATCCGCCAGCTCACCTCCCAGGGCGTCCTGCTGGCCGCCGTCAGCAAGAACGACCCGGAGCCGGTGGCCCAGGTCCTCGCCGAGCACCCGGACAGCGTCCTGCGCACCGAGGACTTCGTCCGGGTCATCGCCAACTGGCGCCCCAAGGACGAGAACCTGACCTCGCTCGCCGACTCGCTCAACCTCGGCATCGACAGCGTGGTCTTCGCCGACGACAGCCCCTTCGAACGCGGCGCCGTCCGCGCCGCCCTGCCCGCCGTCGCCGTGGTCGACCTCGACGGCGAACCCGCCCTGCACCTGCCCCGGCTGCTGCGCGACGGCTGGTTCGACGTCCGCGAGGCCACCGCCGAGGACCGCGCCCGCCCGGCCCGGTACCGGGAGGAGCTCGCCCGCGGCGACTTCCTCCAGAGCTTCTCCTCCCTCGACGACTACCTGGCCGAACTCGACGTCCGGGTCAGCCTCACCCGGGCCCGCCCGCAGGACGTTCCACGGATCTCCCAACTCACCCTACGTACAAACCAGTTCAACCTCACCACCGAACGGCTCCAGCCCGCCGAGGTGGCCGCCCGGGCCGAACACCCGGACCACCTGGTGCTGGCCGTCCGCTCCGCCGACCGCTTCGGGGAGAACGGCCTGGTCGGCGCCGTCCTCCTGCGCCGCGAGGAGGACGGCGCGCGACTGGACGTCGAGAACTTCCTGCTCAGCTGCCGGGTCTTCTCCCGCGGCGTCGAACACGCCGCCCTCGCCGAGATCCTCCGGCACGCCGCCGCCACCGGCGTCCGCG
Organism: Kitasatospora sp. NPDC101176; assembly: GCF_044768035.1. NCBI lineage: Bacteria > Bacillati > Actinomycetota > Actinomycetes > Kitasatosporales > Streptomycetaceae > Kitasatospora > Kitasatospora sp. NPDC101176. The sequence continues at coordinate 5,944 of NZ_JBIWPA010000054.1, read as the reverse complement.
AGGTCCGCGGCCGCTACCGGCCCTCCGCGCGCAACGGCACCGTCCGCGACCTCTTCCCGCGCTACGGGTTCACCGCCGTGGCCGAGCAGGCGGACGGCGCCTCCGCCGAGTTCCGGCACGACCTCGCCGAACCGCTCGCCCCGCCCGCCTGGGTCACGCTCGACTCCGAACTCGCCGTTCCCGCAACGGAAACCGGCGCCGGAACCGGACCCGTCTCCGTAGCCGCACCCGGCTCCGGCACCGAACCCCGAGGAGACCGCGCATGAACAGCGTGGACGACCTGATCGCCCTCATCCAGGACGAACTCGGCCTGCCGATCGGCACCGAGGACGCCACCGCCTCCTTCGACGACGTGCCCGGCTGGGACTCCGTGCACCTGCTCTGGCTGCTCACCGCACTGGAGCGGGAGACCGGCCGCAGCCTGCCGCTGGCCGCCCTGCTGGAGGCGCCCTCGCTCCAGGCGGTCTACGACCTCGCCAGCGCCCCCGTCTAGCGGCGCGCTTCCACCACCACGACGCCCGACCCGCACCACCGGTCGGGCGTCGCCGCATGCCCGAGCGCCGTGATCCGCGAGCCCGTGGTCCGCGGGCCGGCCGGCTCGTGGTGGTGGCCGGTGGCCGGCTGGGTGAGTGGGATGAGCCGGTGGATCGGCTGGTTCCGCCCCGCTTTAGAGGGCCGCAAGGCCTCCGTTAGGGACGCCCGTGACGGTGGGCTGACCTGGGTGTCCACTACGAGGGAGCACGGCACAGACCATGAGCAGCGACCACTCCGCCCCGATCGCCGTCATCGGACTCTCCTGCCGTCTGCCCGGCGCGCCGGACCCCTCCGCATTCTGGGAGCTGCTCCGCCGGGGCGCCGACGCCGTGGGCGAACCGCCCGCCGGCCGCTGGTCCGCCGCCGCCCCGCAGCGCGGGGCCTTCCTCGACCGGGTCGACCACTTCGACGCCGGCTTCTTCGGCATCGCGCCCCGCGAGGCCGCCGCGATGGACCCGCAGCAGCGGCTGCTGCTCGAACTCGGCTGGGAGGCCCTGGAGGAGGCCGGCATCGTGCCCGGCTCGCTCGCCGGCAGCCGCACCGCCGTCTTCGCCGCCGCCATCTGGGACGACTACGCCGCCCTGCACCACCGGCGCGGCGAGGCCGCCGCCGACCGCCACTCCGTCACCGGCCTGCACCGCGGCATCCTGGCCAACCGGCTCTCCTACGTGCTCGGCCTCACCGGCCCCAGCCTCACCGTGGACGCCGCCCAGTCCTCCTCGCTGGTCGCCGTCCACCTCGCCTGCGAGAGCCTGCGCCGCGGCGAGTCGGACCTCGCCCTCGTCGGCGGCGTCAACCTGATCCTCTCGCCCACCTCCAGCGCCGACAGCGCCCGCTTCGGCGCGCTCTCGCCGGACGGCCGCTGCTACACCTTCGACGCCCGCGCCAACGGGTACGTGCGCGGCGAGGGCGGTGTGGCCGTCGTCCTCAAGCCGCTGGACCGGGCACTGGCCGACGGCGACCGCGTGCACAGCGTCATCCTCGGCAGCGCCGTCAACAACGACGGCGCCACCGACGGGCTGACCGTCCCGGCCCGGGAGGCCCAGCAGGCGGTGCTGCGCGAGGCCCACGCCCGGGCCGGCACGTCCCCGCGCGACGTCCAGTACGTCGAGCTGCACGGCACCGGCACCCCGGTCGGCGACCCGATCGAGGCGGCGGCGCTCGGCGCGGTCCTCGGCACGGGCGGCGGCCGGCGCGCCCGGTCCACCCCGCTGCAGGTCGGGTCGGCGAAGACCAACGTCGGGCACCTGGAGGGCGCGGCCGGCCTGGTGGGCCTGCTGAAGACCACGCTGGCCATCGCCCACCGCCGGCTGCCGGCCAGCCTCAACTTCCGGGAGCCCAACCCGGAGATCCCGCTCGCGGAGCTCGGACTGCGGGTCCGCACCGAGACCGGGCCCTGGCCGCACGACGGCCGCCGGCTCGTCGCCGGTGTCAGCTCCTTCGGCATGGGCGGCACCAACTGCCACGTGGTGCTGGCCGATCCGGCACCCACCCGGCACACCGCGGACGGCGCCCCGGCCACTTCTGCCGGACCGCTGCCCTTCGTGCTCTCCGGCCGCGACCCGCAGGCGCTGCGCGCCCAGGCCGGCCGGCTGCGCGACCACCTGGCCACCACCCCCGACACCCGCCCGGCCGACACCGCGCACGCGCTCACCGCCACCAGGACGCTCTTCGCCGAGCGCGCCGTCCTCCTCGTCGCCAACCGGGCCGAACTCCTCGACGGCGTCGCCGCACTGGCCGCCGGTCAGGACCACCCGGCGGTGGTCCGCGGCCGGGCCGGCACCGCCCCGGCCGCCACCGCCTACCTGTTCACCGGCCAGGGCAGCCAGCGCCCCGGGGCCGGGAGCGAACTGTACGCCGCCCACCCCGAGTTCGCCGAGGCCCTGGACGCCGCGCTGGCCGCGCTGGACCCGCACCTGGACCGGCCGCTGCGCGACCTGCTGTTCGCCGAACCCGGCACCCCCGAAGCCGCCCTGCTCGACCAGACCCGCTACACCCAGCCCGCCCTCTTCGCCGTCGGCACCGCCCTCTACCGGCTGGTCCGCCGCTTCGCCCCGGCCCCCGGCCACCTGGCCGGGCACTCCGTCGGCGAGCTCACCGCCGCCCACGCCGCCGGGGTGCTCTCGCTGGACGACGCCGCCGCCCTGGTGGCCGCCCGCGGCCGGCTGATGCAGGAGCTGCCCGGAGGCGGGGCGATGGTCGCCGTCGCCGCGGCCGAGCACGAGGTGCTGCCGCTGCTCTCCGACCGGGTGTCGCTGGCCGCCGTGAACGGCCCGCAGGCCGTCGTGCTCTCCGGCGACGAGGAGGAGGTACTGCGGGCAGCCGGGGAACTCGCCGCGCAGGGCCGCCGCACCCGGCGGCTCGCCGTCAGCCACGCGTTCCACTCGCCGCACATGGACCCGATCCTCGCCGCGTTCGAACGCGTCGCCGCGGGGCTGGAGTTCCGCCCGCCCGCGATCCCGGTGGTCTCCAACGTCACCGGGGAGCTCGCCACCGCCGAGGAGCTCACCTCCCCCGCGTACTGGGCCCGGCACATCCGTGCGGCCGTCCGCTTCCACGACGGGCTGCACACGCTGCGGCGCGCCGGCGCCCGGGTGTTCCTGGAACTCGGCCCGGACGCGCACCTGACCGGCCTCGGCCGCGACAGCCTGGCCGGCACCGGCGACGACCACCTCCTGCTCGCCGTGCTGCGCCGCGGCCGGCCCGAGGCGACCACCCTGCTCACCGCCCTGGCCGGCGCCCACGCGCACGGCGCGCCGGTGGAGTGGAGCGGCTCCCCGGCCCTGCCGGGCGGGCGGGCGGTGCCACTGCCGACCTACGCCTTCCAGCGTTCCCGGCACTGGCTGGACACCCCGCTCGCGCCGGACGGTACGGACGGCACGGCTGACACGGCTGGCACGGACGGCACGGAGGCCCCGGCCCCGCAGCACGCCCGGCCCGCCCCCGACGGTGCACCCGCGAGCCGTCCGGCAGCGGACTCCGATCTGCTGGACCTCGTCCGCACCCAGGCCGCCATCGTGCTCGGCCACGTCACCGGGGACGCCGTCGACCCGGCCCGCAGCTTCAAGGACCTGGGCTTCGACTCGCTCTCCGGCGTCGAACTGCGCGACCGGCTCCAGGCCGCCACCGGCCTCAGCCTGCCCTCCGCCCTCGTGTACAACCACCCGACGCCCGAAGCCGTCGTCCGCCTGCTGCACGAGCGCGCCGAGGGCCCCGACGCCGCCGCACCGGCCACCCGCACGTCCACGGCGGACGACGACCCGATCGCCGTGGTCGCGATGGCCTGCCGCTACCCGGGCGGGGTCGCCTCCCCCGAGGACCTGTGGCGGCTCGTCCTCGACGGCACCGACGCCATCGGCCCCTTCCCGACCGACCGCGGCTGGGACCTCGACGCCCTCTACGACCCCGACCCCGACCACCCCGGCACCTCCTACGTCCGCGAGGGCGGGTTCCTGCACGACGCCGCCGGGTTCGACGCCGGGCTGTTCGGCATCAGTCCGCGCGAGGCGCTCGCCATGGACCCGCAGCAGCGCCTGCTGCTGGAGACCGCCTGGGAGGCCTTCGAGCGGGCCGGCCTCGCGCCCGACCGGCTCCGCGGCAGCGCGACCGGCGTCTTCGTCGGCGCGACCAACCTCGACTACGGGGCCCGGCTGCACGAGCCCGCCGAGGGACTGGACGGGTACCTGCTCACCGGCACCACGTCCAGCGTCGCCTCCGGCCGGATCGCCTACACCTTCGGCCTGGAGGGCCCGGCCGTCACCGTCGACACCGCCTGCTCCTCCTCGCTGGTCGCCCTGCACCTGGCCGCCCAGGCCCTGCGCCAGGGTGAGTGCGACCTCGCCCTGGCCGGCGGCGTCAGCGTGATGGCCACCCCGGGCATGTTCCTGGAGTTCAGCCGCCAGCGCGGTCTGGCCGGCGACGCCCGCTGCAAGGCCTTCGCCGCCTCCGCCGACGGCACCGCCTGGTCCGAGGGCGCCGGTCTGCTGCTGGTCGAGCGGCTCTCCGACGCCCGCCGCCACGGCCACCGGGTGCTGGCCGTCCTGCGGGGTTCGGCGATCAACCAGGACGGCGCCAGCAACGGCCTCACCGCCCCCAACGGGCCCGCGCAGGAGCGCGTCATCCGCCAGGCCCTCGCCTCGGCCGGCCTCACCCCCGACCAGGTCGACGCCATGGAGGCGCACGGCACCGGCACCCGGCTCGGCGACCCGATCGAGGCGGAGGCACTCCTGGCCACCTACGGTCAGGGCCGTGAAACCCCGCTCCTGCTCGGCTCGTTGAAGTCCAACATCGGGCACAGCCAGGCCGCCGCCGGCATCGGCGGCGTCATCAAGATGATCGAGGCGATGCGGCACGGCGTGCTGCCCCGCACCCTCCACGTGGACGCTCCCTCACCGCACGTGGACTGGACGGCGGGCGCCGTCGAACTGCTCACCGAGCAGACCGCCTGGCCCGAGCACGGGCGGCCGCGCCGCGCCGCCGTCTCCTCCTTCGGGATCAGCGGCACCAACGCGCACGTCATCCTGGAACAGGCGCCGCCCAGCCCGCCCGTGCGCACCGAACCCGTGCCGGCCCCGGCCGCCGGGCCCGCGTTCTGGCCGCTCTCCGCTCAGGACGCGCCCGCCCTGCGCGCCCAGGCCGAGCGGCTCCGGGACCACCTGCTCGCCCACCCGTCGATCGAACTCAACTCCGTGGCAGCCCAGTTGTCGAACGGACGAGCCGGACTCGAGCACCGTGCCGCGGTGCTGGCCGCGGACCGCGAAACCGCCCTCGCCGCCCTGGACGCCCTCACCCACGACCACGACCACCCCGCCCTCCTGCGCGGCACCGCCACCACCCCCGCCCGCCTCGCCTTCGTCTTCACCGGACAAGGCAGCCAACACCCCGGCATGGGCCGCGAACTCTACGACACCCACCCCGCCTTCGCCCACGCCCTCGACGAAGCCCTCGACGCCCTCCAACCCCACCTCGACCTCGACCAACCCCTCCGCAACCTCATGTTCGCCCCACCCCACACCCCCGAAGCCGAACTCCTCAACCAAACCCGCTACACCCAACCCGCCCTCTTCGCCCTCGAAACCGCCCTCTTCCGACTCCTCCAACACCACGACATCCACCCCCACCACCTCGCCGGCCACTCCATCGGCGAACTCACCGCCGCCCACGCCGCCGGCATCCTCACCCTCCCCGACGCCGCCCACCTCGTCGCCACCCGCGCCACCCTCATGCACCAAGCCCCCACCGGCGGCGCCATGATCGCCATCCAAGCCACCGAACAAGAACTCCAACCCCACCTCACCGACACCGTCACCATCGCCGCCATCAACACCCCCACCGACCTCGTCATCGCCGGCGACCACCACACCGCCACCCACATCGCCCACCACTTCCACACCCAAGGCCGACGCACCAA
>NZ_JBIWPA010000053.1:0-20026 GCF_044768035.1 Kitasatospora sp. NPDC101176 | reverse complement strand
GTCGCCCTGATCACCGACGCCATGGGCGCCGCCGGCATGGGCGACGGCCTCTACCCCCTCGGCCCCCTCCAGGTCCGCGTCCAGGACGGCGTCGCCATGCTCCCCGACGGCAGCTCCATCGCCGGCTCCACCCTGACCCTCGACCGGGTGTTCCAACGGGCCGTCACCGTGGGCGGGCTGACCCTCGCCCAGGCCGTCGAGTCGCTCTCCACCACCCCCGCCCGACTGCTCGGCCTCGCCGGCACCACCGGCTCCCTCGAGACCGGCAAACTCGCCGACCTCGTCGCCCTCGACTCCGCGACCTACGACCTGGTCGCCGTCATGCGCCGCGGCCACTGGGTCCTCGGCGCCGAGCGCTTCGACGTGGTGACACCGGCCTGACGGCCCCCGGGACGCCGACGGCCACCCTCCCCGACGGGGACGGGCGGGGACCAGGCGCCAGATTTAAACATCAATCAACAAATTCAGCCACCCTGACGGTACGCAACTGCGGCGGGTCCGGGGCCACCAGAGGGCCCTGGACCGCCCTGTCAGCATGCTCCTGCCAGGCCTATTGACGCTGCCCCGGCTTTGCTCGAAGCTGTCCAGGGCAACGGAGCACCAGACCGACAGACGATCCCGATCACAGCAACGACCTGCTGTGACAGGCGAAATCACGACTCAAACCACCGATCTCGCCACCGTCCGCGGCGTGGTGACACCACCACAAGGCCTCCCCGACTCCCGCCGCGAAACCTGGGCTTGACTCGCCTCCGAGCTGGGCACCCTCCCAGGAACCGTCACGTTTGATTGCGACGTTTTCTGATCGCTTCTGTTGTTTCCCGTAGCTCAGTCCCCCACCCCTCAGGAGCCCCGCCATGCACCTCTCCCCCCGTGGCCGACTGGCCCCGATCGCCGCCCTGAGCCTGGTCACCACCCTCGGGCTGACCGCCTGCTCCACCGGGCAGACTTCCTCCGGCGCCGCCGACGCCCCGGTCGCGCCGGTGTCCGGCAAGGTCTCGATCACCTACCTGCAGAAACAGGGCGACCAGCAGTACTTCGTGGACGAGGCCGCGGGCGCGAAGGCCAAGGCCGCCGAACTGGGCGCCGACCTGAAGGTGGTGAACCTCGGCAACGACGCCAACCGGACGGTCGGCGAAGTGCAGGCCGCGATCGCCCGGAAGAGCAACGGCCTGATCATCGTGGTGCCGGACCCGGCGGTCGGCCCGCAGGTCGTGCAGACGGCCCGGGACGCGAAGGCCGCACTGCTCACCTCCGACGACCAGGTCTGCACCAGCGGACCGGCGCCGGCACAGTGCGCGGCGACCGACCTGGTGCCCCGGATCGGCTTCTCCGGCCAGCAGATGGGCCAGCAGGTCGGCCGGCGTGCCGCCGAGGAGTTCCGGAAGGCCGGGTGGAACGCCGCCGACACCCGGATCATCTCCGCGTGGAAGCAGGACGTCACCGTCTGCGGCGACCGCGTGAAGGCCGCCGGGGCCGCCTTCGACCAGGCCGTGCCGGGCGTGCAGCTGCTCGACGTCGCCACCGACAACTCCCCCACCGGCGCGCAGGACAAGGTCGCCGCCACCATCACCGCCAACCCCGGCGTGAAGCACTGGGTGGTCTGGGGCTGCAACGACGAGAACGTCCAGGGCGCCGTCACCGCCCTGCAGAACGCCGGGATCAGCCCGGACGACATCGACGGCGTCGGCCTGGGCGCCTACCTCGCCTGCAAGGACTGGGCCGCCGGCAAGCCCTCCGGGATGAAGGCCGCTCTGTTCATCAGCGGCCGGGACGTCGGCGCCCTGTCGGTGCAGACCATGTACGACAAGCTCAAGAACGGCAAGGACTTCCCGCAGGAGGCCTTCGCCCCGACCACCATGGTCGACCCCGCAACCTGGCGGTCCGCGGGCGTGTCCTGCAGCTGACGCCTCGTCCGGCGCCCACCGGTGGCGGCCCGCCACCGCGCCGCGGGCGTCGCCCCGGCAGACCCCGCCCCCGGCCGCGCCGGCCGGACCCACGGCCCCTCCCGACCGTTCGCACCGCACCGCACCGCCGACGAGGCCCAGATGACCACACCCGTACCGCCCCCCGTCCCACCACCGAACCGGCCCCCGGGCCTGAGCGCCGAGGGCGTTTCCAAGCGCTTCGGCGCCGTCCGGGCGCTGGAGGGCGTCACGCTCGACTTCCCTCCCGGCCGGGTCACCGCCCTGATGGGCGAGAACGGCGCCGGCAAGTCCACCCTGCTGCGCATCCTCACCGGCGACCACCGCCCCACCGAGGGGCGCGTCCTGCTGGACGGCGAGACCGTCGACCTGCACTCCCCGCAGGACGCCCGCCGCGCGGGGATCCGGATCATCCCGCAGGAGCCCGAGATCATCCCGCACGTGCCGGTCGCCGAGAACGTCTACGCCGGCGCGTTGCCACGCACCCGGCTGCGCCTCCTGGACCGCGCCGGGCTGCGTCGCCGGATCACCGCGGACCTGGCCAGGCTGGGCTTCGCCAAGGTGCTCGACCCCGACCTGCTCGGCTCCGAACTCACCCCTGCCCAGCGCCAGTTGGTCGAGATCATGCGAGCCCTCACCGGCTCCGTCCCGCCCCGTGCGATCGCCTTCGACGAGCCCACCTCCTCGCTCTCCGAGCACGAGGTCGAGGCCCTCTTCGCCCTGATCGGACGGCTGCGGGACGCGGGCGTCGCGGTCGTCTACGTCTCCCACCGGATGAAGGAGGTCTTCCGGCTCGCCGACCGCATCGCCGTACTGCGCGACGGCCGGGTCGCCGGCGTGGTCGAGGCCGCCGCCACGGACGAGGCGGAGCTCGTGCGCCTCATGGTCGGCCGGGACCTCTCCTCGCTGTTCGTCCGTCAGCAGGTCGCCACCGAGCGCGTGGTCCTCGACGTCCGGGGCCTCACCACCGACGACGTCGCCGGTGTCAGTCTCCGGGTCCGGGCGGGCGAGGTGGTCGCGCTGGCCGGCCTGATCGGCGCCGGGCGCTCCGAGCTCGCGCTCGCCTTGGCCGGCGACGCCCCCGTCCGCTCGGGCACGGTGGCCCTCAACGGCGAGGTGCTACGGCTGCGGAACCCGCGTGACGCCGTCGCCGCCGGAATCGGCCTGGCCCCGGAGGAGCGCAAGGCCCAGGCGCTGTTCCTGCAGCGCTCGATCCGCGACAACACCTCCCTGGTGAGCCTGCACCGGCTCCGTCGCTGGCGCTTCGTGCGGCGCCGCCAGGAGCGGGCCCTCGCCCAGGAGTACGCCGACCGCCTGCGGGTCCGCGCCCCCTCCGTCGAGGCCGACGTCCGCACCCTCTCCGGCGGCAACCAGCAGAAGGTCGTCCTGGCCCGCTGGCTCGCCCGCAAGCCCGACCTGCTGATCCTCGACGAACCCACCCGCGGCGTCGACGTCGGCGCCAAGGCCGAGATCTACCGGATCATCGCCGACCTCGCCCGCGAGGGCACCGCCGTCCTGGTCATCTCCTCCGAACTGCCCGAGGTCCTCGGCCTGGCGGACCGGATCGTGGTGATGCAGAACGGCCGCACGACCGGCGAACTCACCCGTGACCAGGCGACGGAGGAGGCCGTCCTCGCCCTCGCCATGGCCGAGGACCTCGCCGCGGCCGCCGACCCCACCACCACCGGCGCCTGCGCCTGCGCCTGCGCCTGCGCCTGCGCCTGCGCCGACGCAGCGACCGCCAGCGCCACCGACGCAGCCCAGACCGGAGAGACCCGATGACCACCGCCACTCCCCCGACCGCCCCGGCCCCCGACGCCGGGGCCCTGCCCGCACGGTCCGGCGGCCCGCGCCGCCTGCTCGCCGCGATCGGCGGCCAGAACCTCAGCCTGATCGGCGCCCTCGTCGCCGTGGTCGCCCTGTTCGGCTGGCTCGACCCCAACTTCGTGGGCTGGGACAACATCCGGGTCATCGCCGAGGCGGCCACCATCTCCGGCCTGCTGGCCGTCGTGCAGACCGTCGTGATCATCTGCGGCGGCCTGGACATCTCGGTCGGCTCCCAGGCCGGCCTCGCCTCCGTCACCAGCGCCATGGTGTTCACCTCCGCCGGCGCCAACCCCTACCTCGGCATCGGCGCCGCTCTGGCCATCGGCGCGGGCATCGGTCTCTTCAACGGGGCCGTGATCGTCTACGGCCGGGTCAACCCCACCATCGCCACCCTCGCCGGGCTCGCCGCCTACAAGGGCGTCGCCCAACTCGTCTCGGACGGCCGCGCCCAGGGCTACGTCCTGGGCGATCCGGTGTTCGTCTTCCTCAGCCGCGGCAGGATCGCCGGCCTGCCCACCATGGTCTGGCTGCTGATCCTCACGGCCGTCGCCGTGCACGCCCTGCTCACGTACACCGACATCGGCCGCAACGTCTACGCGATCGGCGGCAACGACACCGCCGCCCGCCTGGCCGGCATCAACCTCAACAAGTACCTCCTCGCGGCCTACGCCCTCTCCGGCACCGTCGCGGCCCTGGCGGGCATCCTGCTCACCGCCCGTACCGGCAGCGGCCAGCCCGTCTCCGGCAGCGAGGGCCTGGAGCTGCAGTCGATCACCGCCGCCGCCCTCGGCGGCTGCGCCCTCAAGGGCGGCCGGGGCGGTGTCGGCGGCACGCTGCTCGCCGTCGCCCTGCTCGGCGCGCTGCAGAACGGCCTCACCGTGCAGGGCATCAACTCCTTCTGGCAGAACGTCGCCCAGGGCGCCCTGCTGGTCGCCGCCGTCGTCATCCAGCAGCGCCGCAACCGCGAGCGCGCGGTCGGTCTGCCCGCCTGACCGGGCGCTCCCCTGCGCGGGAGCGCCGCGGCAGACCCTGTGTCCAGAACTCGACAGACTCTGCTCAGAGTTGCTCATTAGGTCATTCATATTGACAGTACTGCGCAGAAGCAGTGCACTTGGGGCGCACTTCTCCTCACCTCCCCCTGAGCAAGGAGTCCGCCGTGCCCCCCTCCCGCACACCCCGGCGCCGGCTCGCCGCCGGCGCCCTGTCCGCCGCGCTGCTCGCCCTGTCCCTGGTGTCCACCGCACCCGCCCAGGCCTCCCCCGCCCCCGCGCCCGCCGGCGGCGCCCTCGCCGCCACCCCGCCGATGGGCTGGAACGACTGGGCCCACTACCAGTGCGCCATCGACGAACGCACCGTCACCGCCAACGCCGACGCCCTCGTCTCCACCGGACTCGCCGCCAAGGGCTACGACACCGTGACCGTGGACGACTGCTGGATGTCCACCGCCCGCGACCCCGCCGGCAACCTCACCGCCGACCCGGCCAAGTTCCCGCACGGCATGGCCTGGCTCGGCTCCTACCTGCACGCCCGCGGCCTGAAGTTCGGCATCTACGAGGACGCCGGCTCCACGACCTGCGGCGGCTATCCCGGCAGTGGCCTCGGCACCCGCGGCGAACCCGACCACTTCGCCCAGGACGCCGCCGCCTTCGCCGCCTGGGGCGTCGACTACCTCAAGCTCGACGGCTGCAACCTCCACCTCTCGCCCGGCCAGAGCCAGCAGCAGGCCTACCGCCAGGCCTACGACGCCCAGGCGGCCGCGCTGCGCGCCGCCGGCCGGGACATCGTCTTCTCCGAGTCCGCGCCCGCCTACTTCCAGTCCGGCGAGTGGGGCAACGCCGACTGGTTCAAGGTGCTGTCGTGGGTCGGCCAGGACGGCCAGCTCTGGCGCGAGGGCTACGACATCGCGACCTACGACGCCGCACACCCGAACGCGAGCCGCTGGTCCAGCGTCCTCGGCAACTACGGCTACAACCGCTGGATCGGCTCCTTCGCCTCGCCCGGCCACTGGAACGACCCGGACTTCCTGATCGCCGGCGACGCCGGACTGACCGACGACGAGGCCCGCAGCCAGGTCGCGCTCTGGTCGATGTCGGCCGCGCCGCTGATCCTCTCCTCCGACGTCTCCAGGCTCTCCGCGGCCGGCCTCGGCGCGCTCGGCAACACCGCGCTGATCGCCGTCGACCAGGACCCGCTGGGCCGGCAGGCCGCCGTGGTCTCCAGCACGGCGACCGCCGACGTGCTGGCCAGGCCGCTCGCCGGGGGCGACCGCGCGGTGGCCGTGCTCAACCGCTCGAACAGCACGCAGACGCTCGGCGTCGCGCTGAGCGCCGTCGGCCTGCCCGGCTGCACCGTCACGGCCCGGGACCTCTGGACCGGCGCCACCTCGACCACCTCGACGGCCCTGAGCCAGAGCGTCCCGGCCCACGGCACCGCCGTCTGGCGGCTCACCCCCGGCGCGGGCTGCGCGGCCGCCGTGCCCACCGGCCAGGTCACCGGCAACGGCGCCCGCTGCCTGGACGACTCCGGCAGCGGCACCGCCGACGGCAACCCGGTGATCCTCTACGACTGCACCGGCAACGCCAACCAGCGCTGGGCCAGGGCCGCCGACGGCACCGTCCGCACCCTCGGCAAGTGCCTGACCGCCACGGGCGCCACGGCCGGCAGCGCGGTGGTGCTGAGCACCTGCGGCAGCGGGCTCCAGCAGTGGACGGCCGGGCCGGACGGCACGCTCGCCGGCTCCGGCCTCTGCCTGGACGTCTACGGCGGCGGCAGCGCCAACGCCACCCGGGTGCAGCTGTGGACCTGCGGCGACCACCAGGCCAACCAGTACTGGTCGCTGCCGGTCTGACGGCCGCGGTACGGCTCCGCCGGGGGCGCCACCGTCGACACCCCCGGTTCCGCCGGGTGCGCCACGGCCCTCCGGCGGAACCGGCCGGTCGCCCGGCGCCGGGTCAGCCCGCGTACACGTCCTCCACGTAGCGGCCGTCCTCGACCAGCCCCTGGAGCCAGCCCCGGGCCCGCTGCTCGTCCGCGCCCGGCGTCCGCCGCAGGAAGAGGTCGCGGAAGGCGGCCCACACGCCGGGCGCCATCCGGGCGCCGTCCCCGCACACGTACACCTGCGCGCCGGCAGCGAGCAGCGCCCAGACCTCCGCCCCCTCGGCCGCGACGCGGTCCTGGACGAAGCGCCGCCCGTCGACGGGCCGCTCGCTGAACGCGGGCCGCAGCGACACCGCGCCGGCCCGCTCGGCCGCCTCGAGTTCGCCCCGGTGCAGGTAGTCGGCCGCCGGGTCGTCGCAGCCGAAGTACAGCAGCGCCGGGGAGAGTTCGGCCCCCGTGGCGAGCAGCGCGCGGCGGTCGGCCACGGCGCCGCGGAAGGGCGCCAGCCCGGTGCCCGCCGCGATCATGATCACCGGTGTGCGGTGGCCGATGCGGAACACCTCCCGGCAGGGCCGGACCCGGGCCAGCACGGTCGCCCCGACGGCCAGCCGGCCCAGGTACCCGGAGCCGGTGCCGCGGAAGGCACCGCGGCCCGAACGGGCGGGGGCGCTGAGCACGGAGACCATCAGGTCGACCTGCCGCGCGTCGCCGGTGGGCGAGGAGGAGATCGAGTAGTGCCGGGGGCGGATCGGCGGCAGCAGCTCCAGCAGCACCGGCCAGGTCAGCACCCCGCGCAGGGCCGGGTGGTCCTCGATCAGGTCCAGCAGGGTGCGCGGGTCGTCCTCGGGGAGCCCGGCCAGGGCGGCCCGCTCGGGCGGGCAGGGGTTGAGCGCGGCCAGTGCGGCGCGCTGCGCGGCGGTCGGCCGGTCCTGCAACTCCACGTGGTGGGTGAGCAGTTCGCGGACGGTCAGCGGGCGGTCGACGGCCGGGCCGGTGCGCCGGTGCGCCACGACGGAGAGCACCGTCTCCGGGTCGGCGCCGAACAGCCCGGCGGCCCGCTCGACCAGCGCCGGGTCGTTGGCCGGCAGCACGGTGAGGTGGTCGGCCGTCCGGTAGTCGACGCCCGCCGGCAGCCTGAGGCGGACCAGCCGCTTCACCCGGGGGTATCCCGGGTCGGTCAGGTGGCCGACCTCGGTGACGGTGAGCTCGCTCATGCCGTGCCGGGCGGCCAGCGCGTCCAGCGGGCCGCCGGCCAGTTCGGTCACCGTGTAGGCCGCCGCCTCCTCCACCGGGCGTGCGGCGGGCGCCTCGGCGTCCCCGTACCGCTCCAGCAGGAGGTCGCGCAGGGCGGTGGTGAAGGCCTCCACCGTGCCGGCCAGGTCGCCGGAGGCGTCGGCCTCGCCGCGGGTGAGCAGCCGGGTGCCGCCGAGGGCGGCGAGCCGCTCGTCGATCAGCACCGGGACGCGCTGGTAGGTGGCGGCGTAGGTGCGGTCGCCGACGCCCAGCACCGCGTACTCCACGCCGTCGGCCGCGCCGTCCGGCGACTCCCGCAGGCTCCGGACGAACGCGGCTGCGTCGTCGGTCGGTTGCCCGTTGTACGAGGCGGCGGTGATCACCACCGGGCGGTCGGTGGGCAGCCCGTCCGCGTAGGCGTCCAGCGGGGCGGTCGCGGTCTCGCAGCCGAGCGCGGCGGCCGCCTCCGCGAGCTGCCGGGTGAACTCGCGGCAGGCCCCGTAGTTGGAGCCGTGCAGGAGCAGCAGGCCGGTGCCCTGACGGACGCGTCCGGGCCGGCCGGTCGCGGTGCGGGCGGGTGCGTCGGGTGCGGAGCGGGTGTCGGCGGCGGCCGGGGGTGCGGGCGTACGCGGGGCGAGGGCGAGGGTGAAGCCGTCGGGCTTGATGGTGAGGGTCTGCTTGACCGCGAGCCGGTAGTCCGCGTGGTCGATCAGCCGGTAGCGGTGGACCAGCATGGCAAGCAGCATGGTCGCCTCGTGCAGCGCGAACTGCCGCCCGATGCAGGCCCGTTCGCCGGTACCGAAGGGCTTGAAGGCGTGCGCGGAGCGCGCCGCCTCCGCCTCCGGGTCGAACCGGGACGGGTCGAACAGCTCCGGGTTGTCGCCCCAGGCCGGGTCCCGGTGCAGCATCGTGGTCGCCACCAGGACGGGCTCCCCGGCGCGGACCGGGATCCGGCCGCCGAGCAGGGTGTCCACCCGGGCCTCGCGGCTGAAGGCGGGGGCCGTCGGCCACAGTCGCAGCGCCTCGTTGAGCACCTGCCGGGTGTGGCGCAACCGTCCGACGTCCTCGTAGGAGGGCTGCGGGTCGGCCTGGTCGCCCCAGAGCGCGTCCACCTCCTGCTGGACCTGCCGCAGCACGGACGGGTGTTTGACGAGGTGGTACAGCGCGAAGGACAGCGCGCCCGAGGTGGTCTCGTGCCCGGCGATCAGGAAGGTGATCACCTGGTTGCGGATGTTCGCCGGGTCCAGCCGCGTCCCGTCGGCGGGGTGGACCGCGCCCAGCATCAGGCCGAGCAGGTCCTCGGCCGGCTCCCCCCGCGTCGCGGCGGTCGTGGCACCGCGCGTCGAAGCGGTCGTCGCGGCGGTCGTGGCACCGCGCGTCGAAGCGGTCGTCGCGGCGGTCGTCGCACCGCCGGGCTGCTCGCCCGCGGCCGCCGCGCCGTCCTGCCGCCCGTCCGAGGTGCGCGCCGCGATCACCTCGTCCACCACCGAGGCCAGGTAGTCGGCGTCCCGGCGGAAGGCCGCGTCGCGTTCGGTGTGGTCGAGCTCCGGGGAGCGGATGAGCCTGGTCATCGCCCATTCCAGGCAGCGCACCATCGCCTCGACGAACGGGTGCGGCTCGTCCCGCTCGAAGGAGCCGAAGTCGAAGCCGAACCCGGCCAGCCCGATGGTGTCCAGGGTCATCCGGGTCATGTCGCCGGACACGTCCACCGTCAGTCCGGCGGCCGCCCGACGGTCCCAGGTGTCGATCAGCCGGCGGGCCACCCGCAGCATCACCGGGTGGTAGGTGCGCATCGAGCCGAGGGCGAAGGCGGGCATCAGGATGTCGTGCGCCCTGGACCAGTTCGGCTCGCCGTTGTAGGCGGTGAACAGGCCGTCCCCGGTGAACTCGCGGACGTTCTCCAGCGCCGGGCCGATCGCCTTGGTGAAGCGCTCCTCGTCGGCCAGCTCGGCGACCAGTTCCAGGCTGCCGACGATCAGGGTGTCCCGGCCGTGCAGCCGCTGGACGAAGGCGGGGCCGTGCGTTCTGCCCAGTTCCAGGGTGCGCAGGACGGGGGCGGCCGTCGGAGGGGCCGAGGAGATGTCCACCACCGGGACTCCGGTCATGGCACCGGCCGACGCCCGGGTCAGGGGCTCGGTCAGGGACTCGGTCGACGACTCGGGTAGGAACTCGGTCAGGAACCCGGTCAAGGACGTGGCCGGGGACCCGGTCGAGGAGTCCGGCACGGTGTCCGTCATCAGTGGTCCGCCTTCCGCAGCAGGAACGTTGTCGGCTCTCCCTCCACTCTGAGCCGCCGGACGGACCCGCGGGCCGCGGTCACTACATGATTGTGTAGTGCCGACGCGGTCCGCAGACTTGCCTACGAACCGTCAGGTCTGCCTGCCGACCCTGAGGACCCGACCGACCCGGCTACCGGAGGAGACGAACGGCGCATGGGAGCCATCGACGAATGCGGGCTGGCGACGGACCCCCGGCAGAACCCCGCGGTGGTCTGGCGCAACCGCGCCCTGCGGCTGCTCGACCACGTGTCGATGCCCATCGCCGTCTGCGAGTTCGGCGGCCGTCTGCTGATCGCCAACCGGGCGATGGCCGCCGAGTTCGGCCTCCTGCCGGGCCAGCTGCGGAACCGGAGGATCCTGGAGTTCTTCACCCTCCGGGACAGCGCCACCCTGCCGGCCCTGGCCGAGGCCGTCCGGCTGCACCGCCGCTCGCGGTACCCGGCCCGGGTCTCCTGGTCCCCCGCCGACGGCACCCGGCGGCACGGCGAGATGACCGTCGACCTGGTCGGCGACACCCCGGAGGAGACGCCCTCGCTGCTGCTCTCGCTCAGCCGCGTGGACGCGCCCGCGCCCGCCGTGC
Source organism: Kitasatospora sp. NPDC101176 (assembly GCF_044768035.1). Lineage (NCBI taxonomy): Bacteria > Bacillati > Actinomycetota > Actinomycetes > Kitasatosporales > Streptomycetaceae > Kitasatospora > Kitasatospora sp. NPDC101176. Next base: position 9,305 of record NZ_JBIWPA010000053.1, on the reverse strand, counting down.
CGCCGGCGGACCGGCGCGCCGAGGCCAGCCCGGTCGAGGCCCGGATCCTGGCCGCCGCCGCCCGGGGCGCCACCACCGCCCACATCGCCCGGGAGATCGGGCTCACCCCGGACGGCGTCAACTACCACCTCGCCCGGCTGAGCCGGCGCTGGCAGGTGCCCAACCGCACCGCGCTGGTCGCCCACGCCTACGCCACCGGTGTGCTGGCCGCCGGCACCTGGCCCCCGGAGCCCGCCAGGGTCGCGACGGTCTGAGCGGGCCCGCCCGGCCCGGGGCGCGCGAACCCGGCCCGTCCGGACCCAACACGTCCGATCCCGGCCCGTTCGGCCCCGGCTCCCTCGAACGCGCGCGGCCCTGACGCCGCGTTCAGCGCGGGGACACCCAGCCCGGCCGCCAGGTCCCGGCCGCGTCGTGGCCGGCCGCCGTCGCGGCCAGGTGGGTGCGCAGGGTGGCCAGCGCCGGGTGGGGGTTGTCCCGGTGCCACAGCAGCGAGTGCGGGTAGACGGGCGTCGGAGCGGTCACCGGGATGCGGCGCAGCCCGTGGCCGGTGGGCCAGACCAGGCGGGTGTCCACTCCCGTGAAGGTGGCCAGGGCCGGGGTGTCGGCGATGGTGTCGAGCAGGGCGTCGGAGCCGAAGTTGGGGCCGGTGGCCTCGATGGTGAGACCGAACTCGGCGGCGAGGTCGTCGTAGTAGGCGCCCCATTCGCTGCCGGGGACGATGCCGGGGATCCAGATCCGGTGGCCGGCGAGCTCGGCGGGGGTCACCGACCGTGCCTCCGCCAGGGCGTGGGCGGGGCCGGTGAGGAGCTGCAGGGTTTCGTCGACCACCCGGACGGAGGCGATGTCCTCGGGAAGCGGCCGGCCGGGCATCGCGACGGCGCGGAAGGACGCGTCGATCGCGCCGGAGCGGATGGCGGCCACGGCGTTCTCGATGTCGAGGAGCATCAGCACGTCCAGGTCGATCCCGGGGTGCGTGCGGTGGAAGCCGCGCATCAGCGCCGAGGCCGCGCCGCGCGAGTTGATCACGTCCACCCGCAGCGGGCGGCGGTCGGTGCGCACGGATCCGGCCGCGCGGTCGGCGACACGCAGCAGCTCGCGGGCGTGGGGCAGGAACGCCTGGCCGTCGATGGTGAGGTCGGCGCCGCGGGGCGTGCGGGTGAACAGGCGCACTCCGAGGTCGCGCTCCAGGGCCGCGACGCGCTTGGAGACGGCCTGCTGGGTGATCGACAGCCCGGCGGCGGCCAGCTGGAACTGGCCCGCCTCCGCGACGGCGGCGAAGGTGCGTACGGCTTCGAGGTCCATGCCGACCCACTGTAGGGAACAACGGATGGTTGTGGGTGTGGGCCCATGAGGTTGTTTGACCTGCGCTTGTCCGGGCCGGTTGGCTCTCTCCGGTCAACTCGGGTTTGTTCGGTCGGGGCGGGCAGGGGAGCGTGCTGGGCATGGTGGGCAGGAGGCCGTTGGGCCGGGAGTTCGGCTGGCTGTGGTCGGCGTACGCGGTCAGCGCCTACGGCTCCGGGCTGGGGTTCGGGGCACTGCCGCTGGTCGCCGTACTGGTGGTGCACGCCGGCCCCGCCGAGGTGTCCGCCCTGTCGGCGGTCGGGCCCGCGGTGGGCGCGCTGATCGCGCTGCCGCTCGCACCGTGGGTGGAGGTCCGGCGCAGGCGCCCCGTCATGATCGCCATGGACCTCACCAGGTTCGCGGCCATGGCGACGGTCCCGGCCGCGTACGCCCTGGGTGTGCTCGGCTTCGCCCAGCTGCTGGCGGTCTCGGCCGTGGTCGCCGCCGCCAGGATCGCGTTCACCGCGGCCTCCGGCGCCTACCTCAAGACCCTCGTCCGGCCGGAGGACCTGCTGGTGGCCAACGCCCGCTTCGAGTCCACCACCTGGAGCTCCCTCGCGGTGGGGCCGCCCCTGGGCGGCGCCGCGATCGGCCTGTTCGGCCCGGTCGCCACCGTGCTGGCCGACGCGGTCAGCTACCTGTTCTCCGCCCTGGCCGTCACCGCGATCCGGGGCCGGGAGGCACCGCGGCCGACCGGCGGCAGCCCGGTGCGGGCGGGCGCGGTGCTGGACGGCTGGCGCCACATCCTCGGCGATCCCGGGCTGCGCGCGCTGTACCTCAACAACCTGCTCGTCTCCGGCCTGATCATGGCCACCGAACCGGTGCTGGCCGTGCTCCTCGTCCGCCGGCTCGGGTTCGCTCCCTGGGAGTACGGCCTCGCCTTCGCCCTCCCCTGCCTCGGCGGGCTCGTCGGATCGCGGCTGGCCCGCCGCGTCGTGGCCCGGCACGGCCGGCACCGGGTCCTGCGGACCGTCGGCACACTGCGCGTGGTCTGGCTGGTCGGCCTCGCCTTCGTCCGCCCCGGCGTGACCGGCCTGGTCACGGTGATCGCCGTCGAGCTGGCGATCGTCGTCCACATGAGCCTGTACACCCCGGTGCTCGCCACCTACCGGCTCGAACGCACGCCCGGGCACCTCGTGGCCCGGACCCTGGCCGCCTGGTCGATCGGCCAGCAGGCCTCCGTCGCCGTCCTCACCGCGCTCGGCGGACTGCTCGCCGGCGTCACCGGCCCGCGCACCGCCCTCGCCGCCGCCGGACTGCTCGCCCTGGCGACCCCGCTGCTGCTCCCCCGCCGCGAGCCGGCGCCGCGAGCCGACCGGGAGCCGGCCCGCAGCCGCGCCTGAGGCCCCCCGAGGCGTCCGAGGCGTCCGACGCGTCCGACGCCTCCGGCCCGTCCACCACCGGCGGTGGCACCCGTCCGAAGCGCCCGCCGCACCCGCTGTCCGGGTCACCTGGCAGGATCTCCCGCCATGACGAACGACGTGCCCGCGCCGCGGCGCCCACGACGGCGCAGGAGCCGCGGAAGTGACGACGCGTGGCCGGCGCGCCCGCTGCTGACGGCCCTGTGGCTCCCCGCCGCGGCCGTCCTGCTGCCGGTCGGCGGCGCGCTCGGCGCCTTCGGCCCCTGGCTGCTGGCGCCCGCCCTGGTTCTCGTGATCACCGGGCTCGTCGGTCTGATCACCGCCCTGTGCTGCCTCTGCCCGACGGGCGTCCTGCGGCGGGTGGCGCTGGCGCTGGTGTTCGGCCCGGTGATCGCGGTACCCCTGCTGAGCATGAGCACCGCGCAGGCGACCGTGCTGACGGCCCGCGGCGTCGCCCACTCCGGCACGGTCACCGAGGTGCGGGAGATCCACGGCAGGACGACCAGCTACCGCTGCGCCGTGCGGTACGCGGACGCGCCCGGACGGGTCCGGAGTGTCCACTGCCAGGCGGGTGACACCGTCGGGGAGCAGGTCGACGTCACCGAGGACCCGGGCGGGCTGGTCGACCCGGAGTTCTCCGCCGCGGCCGGGGCGGGCCGGGCGGACCTCGTCCTCGCCGGATTCCTCGACGTCGTCCTGCTGGCCGTCGCCACCGCCTGCGCCCTGGTCGGCGCACTGGTCCACCGCAGCCGGACGCGACGGCGGGCCGCCCCGACGCCCGGCGGCCCGGACGCCCCTCTGGTAGGACGGTGACGCACGACGCCCACCGGCGGCGACCCACCGGACTCCCGGGCACCGACCGGGCACCGACCGGGCGGCGACCGGGCGGCGACCGGGCGGCGACCGGGCGGCGTCCACCACGCGGAGAGGGAACGAACGATGACGGACGAGCACTACCTGGCCCGGGCCATCGGCCGGGTCGAGTCACCACTGCTCCACCGCGCGGACGCCCCCAAACAGGGCGACGAGGGCGGCCCCGACGCCTGGCTCCGCTTCGACCCCTCGGTGGAGCGCGGCCTGCGCGACCTCCGGGTCGGACAGGACGTCCTGCTGCTCACCTGGCTCGACCGGGCCGACCGCGGGGTGCTCGCCGTCCACCCCCGCGGAGACCTCTCCCGGCCCGCGACCGGGGTCTTCGCCACCCGCTCGCCCGACCGCCCCAACCCGATCGGACTGCACCGGGTCACCATCCTCGCCGTCGACCTGCTGGCCGAGGACGGGCCGCGCCTGCGCGTCAGCGACCTGGAGGCCGTCGACGGCACCCCGGTGCTGGACGTGAAGCCCGTCCTGCCCCGCAGCACCGAACGGTAGGGGCGAGGGCCGCCGGCGCCGGGCGGGGGAAGGCCCCGAACGATTGATCGGACTTTTCCGTTATCGCCGGGCCCGCCGGCGGTCTCCACTCCTGTGAGGCCGAACTCCTCGGCCCCGGGCGCCGCCCCGCCGGCACGCCCGCCGCCACGGGAAGGATCCACCGGTGACCGCCGCCCCCCGTCCGTTCGCCCGAGGCTGGCTGCTCGCCTCCTGCATCCCCGCGCTGCTCGTCCTCGGGGTCGTCGCGACCGCGCCACCGGCCAGTCCCGATCCCCGGCCCAGCGGCCCGGCCACCGCCTCCCCGACCGACCCTGGGCTCTCCCAGGCCCTCGGCCAGGCGCTCGGCCAGGGGCTCGCCGCCGAGCAGGACGGCTACCGGCTCGACACCGGCACCACCGAACTGCCCGCGGGCCGCCCGAACGCCTTCCGCTTCCGCGTCATCGGGCCGAACGGCGCGCCGGTCACCGGCTTCACCGCCCACCAGGCCCGCACGATGCACTTCTACGCGATCCGCACCGATCTCACCGGCTACCAGCACCTCCACCCGGAGATGGCCCCCGACGGCACCTGGACCGCCGAGCTCGCCGACCTCGCCCCCGGCACCTGGCGGCTGTACGCCTCGTTCGTCCCCGCCGACGCCCGCCGCGGCCAGGAGCTCGTCCTCAGCCGCACCGTCACCGTGCCCGGCCGGGCCGCCACCGTACCGCTGCCCGCCCCGGCCGGCAGCGCCACCGTCGACGGCTACACCGTCGCGCTGCGCGCCGAACCGATGGCCGGCGCCCACCAGTTGACGGCGACCGTCACCCGGGACGGCAGCCCGGTCACCGACCTCCAGCCCTACCTGGACAGCTACGCCCACCTGAGCGCCTTCCACCAGGGCGACCAGTCCCTGGCGCACCTCCACCCGACCGGCACCGTGGACGGCGACCACGGCGGCCCGACGCTCACCTTCCTCGCCCTGCTCGGCGAGCCCGGCGACTGGCGGGTCTTCCTCCAGTTCCAGACCGACGGCCGGGTCCACACCGCGGAGCTCACCCTGCACGTCGACTGACCCGCCCCGGGCGCGCAGGCGCCCCCTCCCCACCTGCGCCGCAGTGCCACCGGGTAAGATCGTTCCGCAACACGACGCGAGAGCTAAGGGGAGCCAGTGGCGCGGGTTGCAGTGATCGGTGGCGGTATCAGTGGGCTGGGAACGGCGCTCATGCTCGGTCGGCGGGGCCATCCGGTCACGCTCTTCGAACAGGACGCGCGCCAGGCCGGGGACGACCTCGACCGCGACTTCCACGACTGGAACCGGCCCCGAATACCGCAGGCCAACCAGCCCCACTCCTTCCTCGCCCCGGTGCGCGCCGTCCTGCGCGCCGAGGCCCCCGACGTCCACGCGGACCTGCTGGCCCGCGGGGCCCGGGAGTACCACGACTTCGACTGGTTCGACGAGCACCCTCCGCACCGGCCCGGCGACGAGGAGCTGGTGACCCTGCGCACCCGCCGGATCGTGCTGGAGGCCGCCCTGGCCGCGGCCGTGCGGCGGGAACCCACCGTCGAGGTGCGGCGGGGCGTCCGGGTGACCGGCCTCGACTTCGCACTGGACGACCCGGACCGGCCGGACCTCCCGGACCGCGTCACCGGCGTGCGGGCCGGTGCGCACACCCACCCGACCGACCTCGTCGTCGACGCGGCCGGGCGCCGCTCGCCCGTCCCCGGCTGGCTGGTCGCGGCCGGCTGCCGGCCGCCCGTGGTCGAGAACCACCGCACCGGGATCACCTACCTGTGCCGCTGGTACCGCCTGCGCGCCGAAGGACCGCGCAACCCCGGGCGGGTGCAGAACGGCTCCACCGCGGCCTTCGCGCTCGCCGGTGTCTTCCCCTCCGACAACGACACCTTCGCGCTGAGCATGGTGCTCTCCACCGGTGACCCGACGCGCACCGCGCTCACCGACCCCGCGGTGTTCGAGGCGGTCGCCCGCACCTTCCCCGCGACCGCCGCCTGGCTCGACCTCGACCCGGAGCCGCAGTCCGCCGTCCTGCCGATGGCCGGCCTGGACAACCGCTGGACCTCCCTCGTCGACGAGGCCGGACCGGTCGTCACCGGCCTGGTCAACGCCGGGGACAGCCTCGTCCACACCAACCCCACCCTCGGCCACGGCGTCGCCCTGGGCCTGCAGGCCGCCCAGCAGCTCGCCTCCCACGCCGACCGGATCGCCGCCGACCCGGCCGACTACCACGCCTGGACGCGGCAGTCCCTCCGCCCGTGGTTCGACGCGCAGGTCAAGGCCGACCAAGCCGCCGAGCAGCGCCTCGCCGAGGGCACGACCCTCGCCGAACGGCGCGCCGCCGCGCTGTCCGCCTGCGCCTTCGAGGACCCGGTCGTGATGCGGGCCCGCGCCCAGGTGCGCCACCTGGTGCGGTCGGCCGCGGACGCCTACGGCAGCGACGAGGTGGAACGCCACGTCACCGCCTGGCTCGACGCCCGCCCGGACTTCTCCCCCCGGCACGACGGCCCCACCCGGGAGCAGTGGGACGCCCTCGTCCTCGCCTGAACCGCCGGACACCTGAACCGCCGACGGCACTCCGGGCCCCGCGTCCACGCGCGGCGCCGCGCCCCGGAGCGCCGTCGGCTGGACAGCCCAGCACCGTTGGCCGGCTCCGTCCCCGCGAGGTCACGATGACCACGGCGGCCCCTCACCGAGAAGGGGCCCACACCCGACAGGGGTACCGCAGATGAGTTTGATCATGGGTTTCGCCGACGTCACGAAGGACGTCAACGGCGTACCGGTGACCAGCGACCGGATCATGAAGGTCGCGACACCGGAGAAATTCGACCCGAAGCACGTCGAACTGGCCACGAGTGACCTCAGGGCCATCCTCGCGTCGCTCGAGAAGTACCCGGAGAAACACCTGGACCTCCAGAACGCCCTGGTCCGGCAGGACGTGCCCGCCGTCCGCCGACTCGTCGGCGAACTCGGCATCAGCGAGGAGACGTTGTCGGCGGGCGGCGGCCACCTGTGGGGCGTGGTCGTGCTCATCGCGATCGGCTGCGCGGTGGCGCTCGCCCACGACTGAGCCGGCTCCCGGCGCGGGATCCGTTCCGGGCGTGTGCCGTGGAGCGGGTCCCGCGCCGGGTTGGCTCAGCCCTCGACGGCGGAGGTGTGCACGCCGTGCGCACGGGCCGCGGACCCGGTGCGGCGCTGCTCCGGGTCCGCGGCCCGAACACCACCGCGGTGGCGAAGCCCGCCGCGACCAGCTCCGACCACGGATTCCCCGAACCACCCCGCCGGCCCCGGCTCCTTACCGGCGGTGGCTCGTTGATCCGGTGTGACGGATGAGACGGACCGGGGTCAGGCCCCGGTGGTGTGGGCGTTGGCAGTGCGCGAGGCGGCGGACGGGCTGCCGTTCGCCGAGGTGCTGGTGGAGGTCGGCCCCGCGTTGCACGGCGAACTGGTGGAGGCCGCGGTCGACAGCGGGTTCGTGATCGCCGCCGGGGAGCCTCCGGACACCACCGGGCTCGTCGAGGTCGGCGGCGGCCGGGTGGTGCGTCTGGTGCTGGTCGGCGGCCGGTCGGTATGGGAGCCCGACGCCCGGGTCGAGGTGTCGCCCGGCTGGCTGACGGCGGCCCGCGGCCGGGGGGCCGCGCTGGTCGTCCTGGTGCCGCCGGGCACCTGGCCGCCCGGCCTGATCGAGCTGGAGCCCGAGCAGCGCCTCGCCGTCTTCACCGAGCAGCTCGACCGCGAGCGCGCCGCCGGCCGGGTGCTGCACGGGATGGCGCCGGTCCGCCCGGCGTCCTGAGCCGGGCAGCGGGTCGGCCCGTCCGTGGAGGCCCGGCAGTCCCCTGATGTACCGTAAAGCCCGAATGATCCGGAGCCGGGGAGCCAGGGGTGCGAGCACTGTGACCGACGACAGCTCCGACCGGCAGGCCGCGTCCGAGGTCCACGACCGGCTCGGCCACGCCATCAAGCGGGCCGAGCAGGCGCTGATCGGCGAGAAGTCGCGGGTGCTGCGCACCGTCGACCTCACGGTGCCCCAGTACGTCACCCTGCTGCTGCTCCAGCAGTCCTCCGGGATGTCCGGGGCGCAGCTCGCCCGCGAGTGCATGGTCACGCCGCAGACCATGACGACGATCCTGACCAACCTGGAGGCCAAGGGCCTGATCACCCGCGAGGCCTCCAGCATCCACCAGAAGGTGCTGGTGGCCAGGCTCACCCGGTCCGGCCGCACCCTCACGCGGAAGGCGGACGCCCTCGCCCGCGGCGTGGAGCAGCGGCTCTCCGACGCCCTCGACGCCGGGGAGCGCGCCCAGCTGCGCACCCTCCTGGAGCGCTCGACGGCCGCGCTGCGCGGGACGGCCTGAGCGCGAACCCGGCCCGGAGCGCGACCTCTCCGTTCCCGTCCGGCCTCGGGTCCTCCACCGCCGCGTCGGCGGTGATCGGGTGCGGGCGTAGGCTCTCGGACTGATCACCGCCATCGCGAGAGGAAGACATGGGCCAGAAGATCATCCGGTTCTCGGACCTGACCGGCGAGCACGTGGACAACGACAGGGACCTGGTGCGCATCGTGGTGCGCCAGCACCCCGAGCTGGACGGCGGCCCGGTCGAGATCGAGGCGCTGAGCAGTGAGTTGACCGCGGTGGAGGACCTGGCGCTCGATCTGGTGACGATCGAGCTGCACTACCCGGATGCCGGCGAGCCGGAGACGGTGGTGCTGGAGGCCGACGCCTTCGACCGGCTGGCGTCCGCCGCCCCGATGGCCGAGGTGCTGCGCGGTGCCAAGCGCGTGACGCAGGCCGTTCCGGTCCAGGCGGCGCCAGCCGGCTCCAGGGAGCGGGTCAACTACGCCAGCCTGGAGCACGCCGGCCGGCCGCACAAGGGACGCACCACGGAGGCCGAGAAGCAGCTGGTGCAGGGTCATCTCGACGCGATCAACGAGCGGCTGACGGCCGAGGGCGTCCGGCCGATCGACCTGGGCAACGCCGAGCACGTGGCCAGGTACGGTCTGGAGGCCCTGGCGCAGGAGCGCGGGGCGACGCTCGGCTGACCGGAGGAGCGACGGACCCGGGCCCGGCGCAGCGACGGCTGCGCCGGGCCCGGTCGCGCCGGGGCCGCCTCCGAGTCGTCGGCCGGTGGGCCTCGCGGCCGCTCGGTCTCAGAGGGTGTTCGATACCGATTTAGGCTGCCGCGAGGAGTTTCGGGCGGAGGTATTGCCCGATTCTGTCCGGGCTGGCGGTCAGTCGGGTGGC
>NZ_JBIWPA010000052.1:0-22359 GCF_044768035.1 Kitasatospora sp. NPDC101176 | reverse complement strand
ACACGGACCCGACCGCCACGAGATCCTGGAATCGAGTCCGTGCTACCTCGATCAAAGCCGGACAGTTGGGGGGAATCCCCTATCGAACACCCTCTGAGAGGGTGTGCGCACCACGACCCTCCGGAGGTACGCATGGACCAGCCGCTGCTCACCCGGGACCGCACCCCGCTGCCCACGCACGTCGACGGCCTGCGCGCCCACGTCGGTGAGGACGGCGTCGCCGTGCTGGAGTTCGCCCGACCGCACCGCCGCAACGCCGTCACACTGGCCATCTGGCAGGCGCTGCCCGACGTACTGGCCCGGATCGCCGGGCAGCCGGGCGTGCGCGTCCTGCTGGTCACCGGCGCGGACGGGACGTTCAGCGCCGGCGCGGACATCGACGAGCTCGCCGGGGTCTACGGCGACCCGGACAGCGCCGACGGGTACCACGCGGTCAACGTCGCCGCCGAGGAGGCGCTGGCCGCCTTCCCGCACCCGACGATCGCGGTGGTGCACGGCGCCTGCGTCGGCGGCGGCTGCCAGCTGGCCGTCGCCTGCGACCTGCGGTTCGTCGCGGACGACGCCCGGATGGGCATCACCCCGGCCAAGCTCGGGGTGGTCTACCCGGCGGTGCCGACCCTGCGGCTGGCCCGGCTGGTCGGCCCCTCCCGGGCCAAGTACCTGCTGTTCTCCGGCGAGTTGGTGCAGGGCCCGCGCACCGCGGTGATCGGTCTGGCCGACCGGGTGCTGCCGGCCGACCAGTTGGACGAGAACGCGCTGGCGTTCGCCCGGCTGCTGACCCGCCGCTCGCCGCAGACCATCGGCGCCGTCAAGGCCGCGCTGGCCGTCCCGCCGGAGCAGGCGGCGCAGGCCCTGGCACCCTGGGAGCGCCGCTCCCGGGAGGCCTCCGACGTGCACGAGGGGCTCGCCGCGTTCCTGGAGGGCCGTCCGCCCCGCTTCTGAGGGGGCCGTGCCCGCCCCGGGGGTCCGGGGAGGCCGGGGGCGGTCCGGGGGCGCGGCGCCCGGGCCCCGTACGATCGTCCGACCGGCCCCGTGCCGTCGACCAGCCCCCGCCACCGCCCGGAGCCGCACCCCCATGACCGAGGCCATGACCGCCCCCACCAGCCGCACGGTGTGGGCCCGCCGGATCACGGACGGCGTCGAGCCGAAGAACGTGATCATCGCGATGCTCCCGCTGCTCGGCGGCGTCCGCCACGGCTGGACGGGCCTCGCCTGGGCGGCCTTCGCGGCGCTGTTCGCGGCCGTCATCCCGACGATGTTCATCCGGCGCGGCATCCGCAGGGGCACCCTGGAGGACCGCCACGTCGGCCACCGGCAGCGCCGGCTGACCGTCATCCCGTTCATCATGGGCTCGGTGCTGACCAGCTTCGCGGTGATGCTGTGGCTGGACGCCCCGGCCGACCTGACCGCGGTGGTGCTGGCGATGTTCGCCTCGCTGGTCCCGATCCTGGTGATCACCGTCTGGTGGAAGGTCTCCGTGCACACCGCGGTCGCCAGCGGCGCGGTGGTCTGCCTCGGGATCGGACTCGGCCCGCTGTGGCTGCTGCTCTACCCGCTGGTGGTGCTGATCGGGTGGTCCCGGGTGGTGCTGCGGGACCACACCACCGCGCAGACGATCGTCGGCGCGGTGGTCGGCGCGCTCACCGCGGGGCTCACCTTCTGGGCCGCCCGCTAGGGCTTGTCCGACAACTCCCAGGACACTCCCCGGGGCGCGCCCACGCCCGTCCGCCGGGGTCAGCGGATCGGCATCCCGGAGATCGCCCGGGCGATGACCAGGCGCTGGATCTCGCTGGTCCCCTCGAAGATCGAGTAGATCGCGCTGTCCCGGTGCATCCGCTCCACCGGGTACTCCCGGGTGAAGCCGTTGCCGCCGAGGATCTGCATCGCCTGCGCGGTGACCCACTTGGCCGTCTCGCCCGCGTACAGCTTCGACATCGAGCCCTCCGCCGCGGTGAACGGCTGGTTGGTCGCCGCCATCCAGGAGGCCCGCCACACCAGCATGCGGGCGGCGTCGATGCGGGTCCTCATGTCGGCGAGCTGGAAGGCCACGCCCTGGTTGTCGATGATCGGGCGGCCGAACTGCTCGCGGGTCTTCGCGTAGTCCAGCGCCACCTCGTACGCGGCCCGGGCGATGCCGATCGCCTGCGCGCCGACGGCCGGGCGGGAGGCCTCGAAGGTGGCCATCGCCGCGTTGCCCCGGGCGCCGGAGCGCTTGACGCCCTCGCGGGCCCGGGCCAGCCGCTCGTCCAGCTTCTCCTTGCCGCCGAGCAGGCAGCCGCCCGGCACCCGGACGCCGTCCAGCACGACCTCGGCGGTGTGCGAGGCGCGGATGCCGTGCTTCTTGAACTTCTGGCCCTGGCTCAGTCCCGGGGTGCCCGGCGGGACGACGAAGGAGGCCTGCCCCTTGGCGCCGAGCGCCGGGTCGACGGTGGCGACCACGACGTGGACGGCGGCGATCCCGCCGTTGGTGGCCCAGGTCTTGGTGCCGTTCAGCACCCACTCGTCCTTGGCCTCGTCGTACACCGCCCGGGTGCGCAGCGCCGAGACGTCCGAGCCGGCGTCCGGCTCGGAGGAGCAGAACGCGGCGACCTTGAGGTCGTCCGGGGTGCCGAACATCTGCGGGGTCCAGGTGCCGATCTGCTCGTCGGTGCCGTTCGCGAGCACCGCGACGGCGGCGAGGGTGGTGCCGACGATGGAGAGCCCGATGCCGGCGTCGCCCCAGAACAGCTCCTCCATGGCGATCGGGATGCCGACGCCGGAGGGGTCGAAGTACTGCTGGGCGTAGAAGTCCAGGGAGTAGATGCCCAGCTTGGCGGCCTCCTGGATGACCGGCCAGGGGGTCTCCTCGCGCTCGTCCCACTCGGCCGCGGCGGGTCGGATGACGTCGGCGGCGAAGCCGTGCAGCCAGTCGCGTACGGCGAGCTGGTCCGCGCCCGGGTCCAGTGAGAACGTGCTGCTCATGGTGCTTGCCTCCGAAGAAGGGGTGCGGCCGACCGGGGTGTTACCTGGGGTAACATCGTCGGAGTCTGCTACTGATTGGTAACCGGTGTCAACGCCCAGGCCGACCCCAACCCGAGGAGCAGCGCATGTCCCGAGAGCCCCGCCGCGAGCAACTGCTCAACGCCGCCGACCGGGTCGTCCAGCGCGAGGGGCCGAGCGCCAGCATGAACGCCATCGCCGCCGAGGCCGGCATCACCAAGCCGATCCTCTACCGCCACTTCGGCGACCGGAACGGCCTGATCCGGGCCCTGACCGAACGCCACACCGGCGGACTGCTCGCCGCCGTCCGGGCCGCCCTCGCCGAACCGCTCGAACGCCGCGACCGCGTCGAACACGTCCTGGACACCTACCTGGCCGGCATCGAGGCCCGCCCGCAGGTCTACCGGCTGCTCACCCACCCCGAACCCGGCGACCCGAGCGGCGCCGGCAACGCCCTCGCCCCCGCGCTGCGGCAGATCGCCGAGGAGATCACCCGCGCCGTGCAGAACCAGGTCGACCTCGGCGCCGACCGCGACCTGCTCGCCGAGGCCTGGGGCCGCGGCATCACCGGCATGGTGCTGGCCGCCGGCGACTGGTGGCTGGAGACCAGACCCTGCAGCCGCACCCGCATGGTGCAGGCCCTCGCCGACCTGCTCTGGGGCCGCCTCGCCGCCGCCGCCGACCTGCCCACCGCCGTCCTGCCGGCCGCCCCCGCCGCCCCCGCCGAGCCGGCCGCGCCGGACACCGACTGAACTCCCTTACCGCGCAAGCCCCTTCCGCAGCACGACCGATGCGCGCACGACCCTTGTGCGGCGCGCGCCGCCCCGGGCATCATCGGGCCCCCAGCCCCCCGCCGTGCGAGGTCCCCGATGCGCCTGCGCCGCACCGCCGCCGCCCTGCTGCTCGCCGCCACCGCCGTCCTCACCACCACCCCGGCCCACGCCACCCCGGCCCTCGGCGACCGGTCCCTCGGCGGCCCGTCCCTGGGCACGCCGGCGCGCCACCCCGTCGGGACGGCGACCGGCCCCGACGGCCGCACCTCGCTCACCGACTCCCGAGGCCGCCGGCTCCAGCTGCGCGGCTTCAACCTGGACAAGTACGCCGAGGCCACCGAGGCCGACGTCCGCGACGTCGCCGCCCAGGGCTTCACGCTGATCCGGGTCGCGGTCTCCTGGACGCGGTTGGAGCCCACCCGCGGCCGCCTCGACCCGGGCGAGCTGCGCCGCCTGGACCGGCTCCTCGGCTGGGCCGACCGGTACGGACTGCTCGCCCTGGTCGACTTCCACCAGGACGTCTACGGGCCGAAGTTCGGCGGCGGCGACCGCGGCATCCCGGTCTGGGCCACCCGGGACGACGGACTGCCCTTCACCCCCGACCCCGACGACTGGTTCGCCGGCTACTTCCAGCCCGCCGTCCAGGCCGCCTTCCGGCACCTCTACGACGACCCCGACCTGCGCACCTGGCAGGCCGACTTCTACACCCGGCTCGCCCGTGAACTGCGCGGCCACCGCTCGCTGCTGGGCTACGACCTGTTCAACGAGCCGTTCGGCCCGGTGGACGGCGACCCGACCGATCCGGCGGTGCTCGCCGCCGCCTCCGCCGCCCTCGAACAGGGCCGGCTCGCCGACATGTACCGCCGCCTGATCACCGCCGTCCGCCGGGTCGACACCCGTGCCTGGCTGTTCGTCGAACCGACCGTCCTGGTCGGCCAGGGCGTGCCCACCCGCCTGCCCGGCTTCGACGACCCGCGCCCCGGCCCGCCCAGGCTCGGCTACGCACCGCACTTCTACGACACCGCGGTCGAGTCCGGCGCCGACTGGGACCCGTCCGGCGGCTTCGTCGAGCGCTACACCGCGGCGATCACCGACTACCCCGCCGCCCACCGCCTGCCCGTCCTGGTCGGCGAGTGGGGCCCGCCGGACTCCCACCGGCCCGGCAACACCGAGCTGGTCCGCCGGCAGGTCGCCGCCATGGACGGCTTCGCCGAGGGCTGGACCATGTGGTACTGGTGCCGCGGCACCGGCGGCTACTGCGCGCTCGACCCGGCCGGCCGCCCCGCCCCCGGCGACGAGCCCGCCTTCGGCCCCTACCCGGCCGCCGTCGCCGGCACCGACGTGCGCACCACCGGCGGCACCCTGCGCTGGCGCGCCGACGGCAGCCGCACCAGCAGCGAACTCGTGCTCCCCCCGGCGGCGTTCCCGCACGGCGCCGCCGTCACCGCCACCCCCGCCGGCGCCCGCGTCGAGGTCGAGCAGCCGGCCGGCGGGCGGGCCGGCACCGTCCGGGTCCGCCTGCCGCACGCCTCCCCGGGCACCCCGGTGACGGTGACGGTCACCGCGCGCTGACCGCCACCGGGGCCGCCCGGCCGGCGGTCAGGCCAGGCCCCGCCGGGCCAGCAGCGGGCCGGTCTCCGGCGCCCGGCCGACCACCGCGCGGAAGGACTCCAGCGGGTCCCGGCTGAAGCCGCGCGCCAACAGCTCGCGGCGGAACAGCTCGCCGCTCTCGCGCACCGGGCGGCCGTTGTCCTCGAACCACTGCACGGTGTCGGCGTCCAGCACCTCGGACCAGATGTAGGCGTAGTAGCCGGCGCTGTAGCCGCTGGAGAAGATGTGCTGGAAGTACGCCGTGCGGTAGCGCGGCGGGATCGCCGGCACCGCGATGCCGGCCTCGGCCAGCACCCGCGCCTCGAACTCCTCGGCGTCCGCGATCTCCACGCCCTGCGGCACGGTGTGCCAGGCCCAGTCCAGCAGGGTCGCCGCCAGGTACTCCACCGTCCGGAAGCCCTGACCGAAGCCCTCGGCGGCCGCCATCCGCTCGACCAGCTCCGCCGGCAGCGGCTCCCCGGTCTCGTGGTGGCGCGCGTAGGCGGCCAGCACCTCCGGCCGGACCATCCACATCTCGTTGACCTGCGAGGGGAACTCGACGAAGTCCCGGGGCACCGAGGTGCCCGAGAACAGCGGGTAGCGCACGTCCGAGAACAGCCCGTGCAGGGCGTGGCCGAACTCGTGGAAGAGCGTGCGCACCTCGTCCCAGCTCAGCAGCACCGGCTCGCCCGGCGCCGGGCTCGGGATGTTCAGGTTGTTGAGCACCACCGGGCGCCGGCCGGTCAGGCCGGCCTGCGCCACCAGGTCGTCCATCCAGGCGCCGCCGCGCTTGGACGCCCGGGCGTGGAAGTCGCCGATGAACAGGCCCAGCGGGGCGCCGTCCTCCTCGAACACCTCGAAGACCCGGGCCTCGGGGTGGTACGCCGTCAGGTCCGACCGCTCGGTGAAGGTCAGCCCGTACGCCAGCCGCGCCGCGTGGAACACGCCGTCCCGCAGCACCCGCTCCAGCTCGAAGTAGGGGCGCAGCGCCGCCGCGTCCACCTGGTAGGCGCCCTGCCGGACCTTCTCCGAGTAGTACGCCCAGTCGTGCGCGGCGATCTCCTCGACGCCGTCCGCGGCCGCCACCTTGGCCAGCTCGGCGGCCTCCCGGCGCGCGTTGGCCACCGCCGGCTCCACCAGCCGGGCCAGCAGCCCGGAGACCGCCTCCACCGTGCCCGCCGTCTCGTCCTCGACCACGTATGCGGCGTGGCTCGGGTGGCCCAGCAGCGCGGCCCGCTCGGCGCGCAGCGCGGACATCCGGATCGCCAGCGGCCCGTTCGCCTCGACGGCCCGTCCGACCGAGGCGGCCAGCAGCCGCTCGCGCACCGAGCGGTCCGTGAGCACGGCCAGTTCGGGCTGACCCGAGGTGTTCTTCAGGCTCAGCACGAAACGGCCCTCGTGGCCCAGCACCCGGGCGTTCTCCGCGGCGGCGGCGACCGCGTCCGCGGACAGCCCGTCCAGCTCCTCGGCGGAGTCCACCACCAGCGCGGCGGCCCTGGTCGCCGCGTTCACGTTCTGCTGGAACGTCGTGGCGAGCGCGGCCAGTTCGGCGTTCAGCTCGCGCAGCCGGTCCTGCTCGGCCCCGCCCAGCCGGGCGCCGGAGCGGACGAAGCGGGTGTGCCGGCGCTCCAGCAGCCGCAGCGACTCCGGGTCCAGGCCCAGCTCGGCGCGGCGCCCGTACAGCTCCTCGATCCGGGCGAACAGCGCCCGGTCCAGGTGGATCGCGTCGTGGTGGGCGGCCAGCAGCGGGCTGACCTCGGCGTCCACCGCGTCGATCAGGTCGGTGGTGTCGGAGGCCGACTGGTTGCGGAACACGGCGTCCACCCGGCGCAGCACGTCCCCGGAGCGCTCCAGCGCGACCAGCGTGTTGTCGAAGGTCGGCGGCTGCGGATCGGCGGTGATCGCGGCGATCTCGGCCAACTGCTCGGCCATCCCCCGCCGGTAGGCGGGCAGGTAGTGCTCCTCGCGGATCTCGGCGAAGGGCGGCAGCTCGTAGACCAGGGTGCTGGCCTCGAAGAACGGGTTCACGGTCATTTCGCCGACCCTACGCCGTGTCACCCACCCTGCCTATGCGGCCCGGCCCCGGTTGTCCGACCCACCCGTTAACGTCGAGGTCGCGCACCCGTAGACCCGCACACCCGTGCCCGTACCCGCACGCCCGACCAGCGCGCCGGAGAGGAGACCCCCGTGGCACCCAGGACCGCCCTCGCCCCCGATCCGCACGGCCCCGGCGGCCGGCTCCAGCCGCTCGACGACTCCGGCGCCCCGCTCGGCCCGCCCGAGGCCGTCCCCGACCTCGCCGCCGCCGTCGCCGACCGCGAGGCCGACGGGCACCCGCGCTGGGTCTGGGCCGCCACCGACGCCGCCTACGCCCCGCTGCTTCCCCGGCTGGAGTCCCGTCTCGCCCGCTGCCACGACCTGCGGCTCACCGAGGCGCTGCTGCTCGGCCACGAGGGCCGGTTCGGCGCGCCCCGCTCGCTCGGCGCCGCCTGGTCCCGGCTGCGCGGCCTGCCCGTCCCGGACGACCTGCCCGAGCCCGGCTCCGCCGAGTCCGACGGCGGCCAGGACACCCTGTTCGCCCCCGACCGGCTGCAACTGCCGCCCGGCGCCGACCCACTGGCCGCCGTCGTGGCCGTCCACGCGGAGCAGCAGCGCCGGCTCGCCGCGATCGCCGACCCGGCCGCCCGGCAGCGGTTCCGGCTGCTGGTCGCCGCCGAGTCGGCCGGCGCGCTGGTGGCCGCCGAGATGGCCCACGACGGGCTGCCCTGGCGCGGCGACGTCCACGACCGGCTGCTCACCGAACTGCTCGGCCCCCGCCCGGCCGTCCCGGGCACCCAGCCGAAGCTGCTCGCCGACCTCGGCGCCCGGCTCCAACAGGCCCTCGGCGGGCGCCCGTTCAACCCCGACTCGCACACCCAGGTGCTGCGCGCCTTCGCCGAACAGGGCGTCCAGCTCGGCTCCACCCGCTCCTGGGAGCTCAAGGGCGTCGACCACCCGGCCGCCGCGCTGCTGATCCGGTACAAGGAGCTGTCCCGGATCCACGCCGCGCACGGCTGGGCCTGGCAGGACACCTGGGCCCGCGGCGGCCGCTTCCGGCCCGAGTACGTGGTCGGCGGCGTGGTCTCCGGGCGCTGGGCCAGCCGCGGCGGCGGCGCCCTGCAGATCCCGCGCATCCTGCGGCGCGCCGTCGTCGCCGACCCCGGCTGGCTGCTGGTCGTCGCCGACGCCGCCCAACTGGAGCCCCGGGTCCTCGCCGCCCTCTCCCGGGACGCCGGGCTGGCCCGCACCGCGGCCGGCGGCGACCTGTACGAGGCACTCGCCGCCAACGCCTTCCAGGGCGACCGCGACAAGGCCAAACTCGGCCTGCTCGGTGCCATGTACGGCCAGACCAGCGGCGACATCGGCCCGCTGCTGAACACCCTGCGCCGCCGCTACCCCGCCGCGATGGGCTACGTCGAAGCCGCCGCCCGCACCGGCGAGGACGGCGGCGTGGTCGCCTCCCGGCTCGGCCGGGTCTGCCCGCCCGCCTCGGCCGCCTTCCTCGACCTCACCGAGGCCGACACGGCCGGCGAGGCCGGCGGCCGGACGGCCCGCGCCCGCGGCCGCTTCACCCGCAACTTCGTCATCCAGGCCAGCGCCGCCGACTGGGCGCTCGCCCTGCTCGCGGCGCTGCGCCGCCGGCTCCACGACCTGCCCGCGACCGGCCCGGCCGACCGGCCGCACCTGGTGTTCTTCCAGCACGACGAGGTGATCGTGCACACCCCGGCCAACCTCGCCGACGAGGTCGTCGCCGCCGTCACCGAGGCCGCCGACGAGGCCCGCCGGCTCGTCTTCGGCGACACCCCGGTGCGGTTCCCGCTCACCACCGCGGTGGTGGACTGCTACGCCGACGCCAAGTAGCGGCGGGCGGCGGGCCGGCGCTCCCGCTGGCGTCCACGGCACCCGGCGGCGGGCGGCCGCCACCCGCGGCGGGCCGCTACAGCTTCCGGAAGGCCCGCGCGTCCTCCGCCGCCGCGACCACCTCGGCCAGCGCCGCGCCGGTCGAGGCGGTGACGACGGCCGCCACCGCGCCCTCCACGAACGGCGCGTCCACCAGGCGCACCCCCGGGCGCGGTTCGTCCTCCAGCACGGTGACGGCGGTCAGCACCGAACTGCCGAGGTCCGGCAGCACGACCACGCCCGCCCCGCCGTCGGCCTCGACGACGGCCCGCGCGATCAGGTCGTAGCTGGTGCCCAGGCCGCCGTCCTCCGTCCCGGCCGCGACCGCCACCCGCACGCCCTCCGGGGCGAGTTCGGCGAGCAGCTCGCGCAGTCCGGCGGCCAGCCGGGGGCTGTGCGAGACCAGGACGACGCCCACGTTTGCGCTCATGCCCGCGACCTTACGGCGGATCCCGCTGCTCCGGGAGGGTGACCGACACCCTGCGTGTCGCACCCCGTGCCGGGCACCCCCGTCTGGCGTAGCGTCGGGGCAGCAGCGTCCGCCGCACACGGCCCGTCGAAGCGTCCTGTCGGACACGCCCAAGGGAGCGAAGAGCGTTGAAGAAGCTGATCAACACCCCGGAGAGCGTCCTGGAGGACGCACTGGCCGGAGTCGCCGCGGCGCACCCCGAGCTGGCGGTGGACCTCGTCAACCGGGTGATCACCCGGGCCGCCCGCCCGGCCGGCCCCAAGGTCGCGCTGGTCTCCGGCGGCGGCTCCGGCCACGAGCCGCTGCACGGCGGCTTCGTCGGCCCCGGCATGCTGGACGCGGCCTGCCCCGGCGAGGTCTTCACCTCCCCCGTCCCGGACCAGGTGCTGGCCGCGGCGAAGGCGGTGGAGAACGGCGGCGGCGTGGTCCTCGTCGTGAAGAACTACACCGGCGACGTGATGAACTTCGAGCTGGCCGCCGAACTCGCCGCCGAGGAGGGCCTGGAGGTCCGCACCGTCCTGGTCGACGACGACGTCGCGGTCGAGGACTCCACCTGGACGGCCGGGCGCCGCGGCACCGGGGCCACCGTGCTGGTCGAGAAGACCGCGGGCGCGCTGGCCGAGCGGGGCGCCCCGCTCGACGAGGTGGCCGCCCTGGGCCGGCGGGTCAACGCCGCCTCCCGCTCCTTCGCCGTCGCGCTCACCGCGGCGACCGTCCCGGCGGCCGGCAAGCCCGGGTTCGACCTGCCCGAGGACGAGATCGAGGTCGGCGTCGGCATCCACGGCGAGCCCGGCCGCCGCCGCGAACGGCTCCGCCCGGTCCGCGAGCTGGCCGCCGAGGTGGTCGACACCATCCTCGCCGACCACCACCTGGCACCGGGGGACGAGGTGATCGCCCTGCTCAACGGCCTCGGCGGCACCCCGCTGCTGGAGCTGTACATCACCTACGGCGAGGTCGCCGCCCGGCTCGCCGAGCAGGGCATCACGGTGGCCCGCAGCCTGGTCGGCAACTACGTCACCAGCCTGGACATGGCCGGCTTCTCGCTCACCCTCACCAAGGCGGACCGGCAGCTGCTGGAGCTGTGGGACGCGCCCGTCGACACCCCCGCCCTCAAGCGGGCCTGACCGGAGGAGCAGGCATGGCCCCCATCGACCCGCCGTCCCCCGCACCGGACGCTCCGCACGCAGCACCGCCGGAAGCACCGCTGCCGGACACCGAGGTGCCCGGCACCCGGCTCCTCGACGCCCGGCTGGCCGAGGCCTGGATCCGCGCCGCCGCCGCGGCCGTCGAGGAGGAGCAGGCCCGGCTCACCGAGCTGGACTCCGCGATCGGCGACGGCGACCACGGCAGCAACCTCCGGCGGGGCTTCGCCGCCGCCCTGACCGCCCTCGACGGCCTCGAGCCGGCCGGCCCCGGCGCCGTCCTCACGAAGACCGGCAGCACGCTGATCTCCAAGGTCGGCGGTGCCTCCGGCCCGCTCTACGGCAAGGCCCTCCGGGCCGTCGGCGCCGCCCTGCCCGGGCCGGCCGGCCCGGCGGACGTGGCCGAGGCGCTGGCCGCCGGACTGGACGCCGTCCGCGCGCTCGGCAAGGCCGACCCCGGGGACAAGACCATCGTGGACGCCTACACCCCGGCGGTCGCCGCGTTCCGCGCCGCGGCCGCGGCCGGCGCCGCCCTCCCCGAGGCCGCCGAGGCCGCCGCGGTCGCCGCCGAACAGGGCGCCCGCGACACCGTTCCGTTGCGGGCCCGCAAGGGCCGCGCCTCCTACCTGGGCGAGCGCAGCATCGGCCACCAGGACCCGGGCGCCACCTCCACCGCCCTGCTGTTCCGGGCCCTCGCCGCCGTCAGCGCCGGCTGAGGGGCCACCCCGACGGGCCTCCGGGGCCGGGCCCTCCAGGCTCGGCCCCGACCGCGAGGCCCCGACCGCGAGGCCCAGCCCGCGAGGACCAGCCCGGGCGCGTCCGGAACGCCGGGCCCCCGGCGTCAGCCATCCGTCCGGGCGATCAACAGCAGCAGGGCGTCGTCCCGCAAGTCCCCGCCGGTGTGCGCCAGCAGGTCCGCGTACACCCGCCCGACCGCCGCCTCCAGCTCCCCGGCGGAGCCGCAGGCGCCGCGCACCAGCGGCCCGACCCGCTCCGCCAGCGGGTAGAACGCCCCGTCCTCGCGGTGCCGCGCCTCGACCACCCCGTCCGTGCAGAGCACCAGGACGTCCGCGGTCCCGAAGGGCTGTCCCCAGCTGGCCGGCTCCCCCGCGGCCAGCCGGCCGAGGCCGAGCGGCACCCACGGGTCCGGGGCGTCCAGCACGTGCGCCCGCCCGTCCCCGTCGACCCGGATGGGCGGGACGTGACCGTACTGCAGCAGCTCCATCACCCCGGGCGTGCGGAACTCCGCGAACAGCGCGGTGGTGAACTCCCCGTCCGGCACGTGCCGCTCGACGCTGGCCTCGACCCGGGCGGCGACGCCCCGCAGGCCGGACTCGTCGTACGCGGCCTCACGGAAGGCGCCCAGGACCACGGCCGCGGTCTGCACCGCGGCGAGGCCCTTGCCCCGGACGTCGCCGACCGCGACCCGGGTGCCGTGCGGGGTCTCCAGCACCGAGTAGAGGTCCCCGCCGATGCGCGAGGCGTCGGCCGCCGAGACGTACCGGACGGCCAGCCGCAGCGGCCCGACGACCGGCCCGGGCAGCTGCAGCAGCGCCCGCTGGGCGGCCTCGGCGACGGAGCTGACGGCCGCGAAGGCCGCGGCCCGCCGCATCCGGATCTTCGCGACCCAGGCGGAGAAGACGGTGAGCACCACGTAGCTGACCATCGCCCCGTAGAGGAAGCGCGCGTCGTTGATGTTGTCGACCTCGTCGTAGTGGCTGAGTCCGAAGACGGCCACCAGTCCGAGTGCGCAGACCGCGAGCAGTTCGCCCGGTCTGAGGGTGAGTGCGGCGACGGCGGGGACGACGGTCATCAGCGGGGCGAGGTACCGGTCCTTGCCGGAGAGCAGGTCGGCGAGCCCGACCAGCAGGACGGCGAGCAGCGCGGGCGAGGCCCGCCGCCAGAACGGCACGTCCTGGAGGTCGGTGGCCAGCAGGGCGCCGCGCCGACGGCCCGGTGGCAGTGCGGCCGCCGTGGGGGCCGAGGGCGACTGGGCGCGGCGGATCGGGAACACATATCGAACATAAGGGACGATCAGCACGCCCACCGCCCCACCCCTCCGCGAAATACCCCTGAGGGGTACGGTGGTCGCCAGAGTCAGAGCCCGGGCCGACGCCCGGGTCAGTGCACCCCCGGAGGCCCGGATGTCCAGCACCACCACCTACACCGTGACCGGCATGAGCTGCGGCCACTGCGAGAACGCGATCAGCCAGGAACTCACCGCCCTGGACGGCGTCACCGGGGTCGCCGCCGACGCCAAGGCCGGGACCGTGACGGTCTCCTCCCTCGCGCCGTTGGACGACGAGCAGGTCCGCACCGCGGTCGACGAGGCCGGTTACGAACTGGTCGGCCGCAGCGTCTGACCCCCGGTGCGGCGGGGCCCGGGCAGCGGACCCCGCCGCACACCCTTCCAAGGAGCTGATCCGCATGATCGAGGTGGGAGCATGACCGCCGCCGCACCCGGCATACAGGGCGCGGCCGGCACCGGGGCGCGCGAGCGCGTCGAACTGACGATCGGCGGGATGACCTGCGCCTCCTGCGCGGCCCGGATCGAGAAGAAGCTCAACCGGCTCGACGGCGTCGAGGCCACCGTCAACTTCGCCACCGAGAGGGCCCGGGTGGACTACGGCCCCGGGATCTCCCTCGAGGACCTGATCACCACCGTCGAACGCACCGGCTACACCGCCGAGCTCCCGCCGCCGCCGGCCCCCGCCGAGCCCGGGCCGACCCCCGCCGCCACGGCCGACCGCCCCGCGCCGGAACAGCCCGCCGGCCCCCTGCTCGACCGGCTGCTGACCAGCGCCGTCCTCAGCCTCCCGGTCGTGCTGCTCTCGATGGTCCCGGCCCTGCAGTTCACCAACTGGCAGTGGCTGGCCTTCGCGCTCACCGGCCCGGTCGTGGTGCACGGCGGCCTGCCGTTCCACCGCGCCGCCTGGACCAACCTCAAGCACGGCGCGGCGACGATGGACACCCTGGTCTCGCTCGGCACCCTGGCCGCCTTCGGCTGGTCGTTCTGGGCGCTGTTCTGGGGCCACGCCGGCCGGCCCGGGATGCACCACGACTTCTCGACCCCGATCGGCGGGGCCGACGCCTCCTCCACCCTCTACCTGGAGACGGCCGCCGCCGTCACCGTGCTCATCCTGCTCGGCCGCCACCTGGAGGCCCGCGCCAAGCGCCGGGCGGGAGCCGCCCTGCACGCCCTGCTCGACCTTGGGGCCAAGGACGTGGCCGTCCTGCGGGCCGGGCAGGAGGTGCGGATCCCGGTCGCGGAGCTCGCGGTGGGCGACCGGTTCGTGGTGCGCCCCGGGGAGAAGGTCGCCACCGACGGCACGGTGGTCGAGGGCGGCTCCGCCGTCGACGCCTCGATGCTGACCGGTGAGTCGGTGCCCGTGGAGGTCTCCGTCGGCGACGCGGTCACCGGTGCGACCGTCAACGCGGGCGGGCGGCTGGTCGTCGAGGCCACCAGGGTCGGCGCCGACACCCAGCTCGCCCGGATGGCCCGGCTGGTCGAGGACGCGCAGAACGGCAAGGCTGCCGCCCAGCGGCTCGCCGACCGCATCTCCGCCGTCTTCGTCCCGGTCGTCATCCTGATCGCGCTGGCCACCCTGGTCGGCCGGCTGCTGGCCACCGACAGCCCCACCGCGGCCTTCACGGCCGCCGTCGCGGTGCTGATCATCGCCTGCCCGTGCGCCCTCGGCCTGGCCACCCCGACCGCGCTCATGGTCGGCACCGGCCGCGGCGCCCAGCTCGGCATCCTGATCAAGGGCCCCGAGGTGCTGGAGAACACCCGCAAGGTCGACACCGTCGTCCTGGACAAGACCGGCACCGTCACCACCGGACGGATGACCCTGCTCGCCGTGCACACCGCCGAGGGCGTCACCGAGGCCGAGGCCCTGCGCCTGGCCGGCGCCCTGGAACACGCCTCCGAACACCCCATCGCCCGGGCCATCGCCACCGCCGCGGCCGAGCGCACCGGCGGCCTGCCGCCCGTCCAGGACTTCCGCAGCACACCCGGCCGGGGCGTGCGGGGAGTCGTCGAGGGCCGCCCGGTGACGGCCGGGCGGGCGGGGACGGCACCGCTGCCGCCGGCCCTGGAGCGGGCCAGGGCCGCGGCCGAGGCAGCGGGCCGCACCGCCGTCGTGGTGGGCTGGGACGGTGCGGCGCGGGCCGTGCTGGAGGTCGCCGACGCCGTCAAGCCGACCAGTGCCGAGGCGATCGCCCGGCTGCGGGCCCTGGGCCTGACGCCGGTGCTGCTGACCGGGGACAACCGCGCGGCCGCCGAGGCCGTCGCCGCCGAGGTCGGCATCGCCCCGGAGCACGTCATCGCCGAGGTCATGCCGCAGGACAAGGTGGACACCGTCCGCCGGCTGCAGGCCGAGGGCCGGGTCGTGGCCATGGTCGGCGACGGCGTCAACGACGCGGCCGCGCTCGCCCAGGCCGACCTCGGCCTGGCCATGGGCACCGGCGCCGACGCCGCCATCGAGGCCGGCGACCTCACCCTCGTCCGCGGGGACCTACGGGCCGCCGCCGACGCGATCCGGCTCTCCCGCCGCACGCTCGGCACCATCAGGGGCAACCTGTTCTGGGCGTTCGGCTACAACGTCGCGGCGATCCCGCTGGCCGCGGCCGGACTGCTCAACCCCGTGATCGCCGGGGCCGCGATGGCCTTCTCCTCGGTCTTCGTGGTCACCAACAGCCTGCGGCTGCGCCGCTTCCGGCCGTCCTGACGCACCCGCCGCACGCCGGAGGGGCCCGGACCGCCCGGTCCGGACCCCTCCCGCGGCAACGTGTCAGACAAGCCCTAGCGGCCGAGCAGCTCGCCGCCGTTGCAGTGCAGGATCTCGCCGGTGATGAAGCCGGCCTCGGGCGAGGCCAGGAAGTACACCGCCCCGGCGACCTCGCCGGTCTCGCCGATCCGACCGAGCAGGGTGCGGGCCGCCCGACGGGAGACCTCCGCCTCGTCCAGCCGGGGGCCGAAGAACTCGGTGCCGGCCACCGTCCCCGGCGCGACGATGTTGGCGGTGATGCCCGAGGTGCCCAGCTGGGCGGCCAGGAAGTGGTTCCAGGCGTGCAGCGAGGCCTTCGCCGCGCCGTACGAACCGGCCCCGCGCAGCGCGGCGATGGAGCTGATGGTGACGACCCGGCCGGCGCCCGGGGTGAGCCGGTCGCGGAGCGACTCGGTGAGCAGCACCACGGTCAGCACGTTGCGCTCGAAGTCGCCGCGCCAGCGCGCCAGCAGGGCGTGCGGCCCGCCGCCGATCACGGTCTCCCGGCTCCCGGCGTTGTTGACCAGGACGTCGATCCGCTCGGGCAGGTCGCCCAGCACGGCCTCGACGGCGTCGGGGTCGGCGAGGTCGCACACCAGGGGGGTGACGTTCGTCCCGAGGTCGGCCGCGGCCGCCTCGAGCACCTCGCGGCGGCGGCCCACGATCACGACCCGATCGCCCGCCTCGGCGAACCGCCGCGCGACCTCGTACCCGATTCCCGTGCCACCGCCGGTGACAACCACGTTCCTGGCCATCTGCGCACTCCCTCCCCAGTTCCGCCGCCACGCTGCGAGGGTGCGGGGCGGTCCGTACCGGAATGCCACGATTCCTATCACGCTCGGTTGCCGTGACTGCGGGGAGGGTGACGTAGCCCGCGCGGGATCGTGTGGTATGGGCCGGGCACGAGGCGCACACGGAGCGTGGCGAGAGGCAGCTCACACCCCCCGGGCGTAACTTCTCGCACCCTGATACGTCTTAGGTTGGTAGTGCGGCAGTTTCCCGGTGGGTGGAGACGCTACGAACGGCAACGCGTCCCCGCACCGCCACCGGCTGCCGCCGACGGGGCTCCGGCGGGCCCCGGGACGGTCGTCGACCATGACGACCTCGCGCACGGCGCCGGGGTTGTGACGGGCCAGGGACGCTTTGAGCGGCCGTCCCCGGTCACGGCCCGGCCCCGGAGTCGTGCGCCGTACGGTTCCGTCCCCGCGGGGACGCCGAAGGGCCCGGCCGCACGGTGCGGCCGGGCCCTTCCGGTTCTGCGTCAGCGCTCGCCGAGGGCGACGTAGTCGCGGATCTCGGTGCCCGTGTAGATCTGGCGCGGGCGGCCGATCCGGCTGGTCGGGTCGTTGATCATCTCGTGCCAGTGGGCGATCCAGCCCGGCAGCCGGCCGAGGGCGAACAGCACGGTGAACATGCTGGTCGGGAAGCCCATGGCGCGGTAGATCAGGCCGGTGTAGAAGTCCACGTTCGGGTAGAGCTTGCGCGAGACGAAGAAGTCGTCCTTGAGGGCGTGCTCCTCCAGCTTGAGCGCGATCTCCAGCAGCTCGTCGTTCTTGCCGAGCTGGGCGAGGACCTCGTGCGCGAGCAGCTTGACCTGCGCGGCGCGCGGGTCGAAGGCCTTGTAGACGCGGTGGCCGAAGCCCATCAGCTTGACGCCGGCCTCGCGGTTCTTGACCTTCGTGATGAAGGCGTCGACGTCACCGCCGTCCTTCTGGATGCTCTCCAGCATCTCCAGCACGGCCTGGTTGGCGCCGCCGTGCAGCGGGCCCCACAGGGCGGAGATGCCGGCCGAGATGGAGGCGAACAGGTTGGCGTGGCTGGAGCCGACCAGGCGCACGGTGGACGTCGAGCAGTTCTGCTCGTGGTCCGCGTGCAGGATGAGCAGCTTGTCCAGGGCGTTGACGATGACCGGGTTGAGCTCGTAGTCCTCGGCGGGCACCGCGAAGGTCATCCGCAGGAAGTTCTCGACGTAGCTCAGGTCGTTGCGCGGGTAGACGAAGGGCTGGCCCATCGCCTTCTTGTACGCGTACGCGGCGATCGTCGGCAGCTTGGCGAGCAGGCGGACGGTCGACAGGTGGCGCTGGTCCGCGTCGAACGGGTTGTGGCTCTCCGGGTAGAACGTGGACAGCGCGCCGACGACCGAGGACAGCATGGCCATCGGGTGGGCGTCCCGCGGGAAGCCCTGGAAGAAGCGCTTGACGTCCTCGTGCAGCAGGGTGTGCTGGGTGATCTCGCGGTTGAAGTCCGCCAGCTGGCCGGCGTTGGGGAGCTCACCGTTGATCAGGAGGTACGCGGTCTCGATGAAGCCGCCCTGTGCTGCGAGCTGCTCGATCGGGTAGCCGCGGTACCGCAGGATGCCGTTGTCGCCGTCCACGAAGGTGATCGCGGACTTGTACGCGGCGGTGTTACCGAAGCCGTTGTCCAGGGTGACCAGGCCGGTCTGCGGGAGCAGCTTCGAGATGTCGAAGCCGGCGTTGCCCGCAGTGCTCTCGACGACGGGGTACTCGTACTCGCCGTCCTGGTACCGCAGTACTACCGAGTTGTCGCTCACGTCTTCCTCACCGACGAAATGAATCCTCTTCCAAGGTGCCCTGACTGTCTCCACCATCCCCCATCTGGAGGACAGCCGCGCACCCGGGGTGGCCCGAAAGGGCCCGCCCCTACAAAACCTGCCGCCGCAGCCGGTACGAACCGGACAAGATCGGCACCACCCTAGGCTCTGCCGTAAATCTCTTCACGTCAAGAGAACATTAGAGGCAACCATCCCGTTGGATAATCATCCAGTTGCCAGCCGATGATCGAGCGCGGCATGCCGCCGACCTGCACTGACGGCCCGCACGGCCTGCGCGATCGCTTTCCGTGACCCGACCAGCACCACCAGTTTCCGCGCCCTGGTCACGGCGGTGTAGAGCAGATTTCGCTGGAGCATCGTCCAAGCGGACATAGTGACCGGAATCACCACGACCGGGTACTCGCTGCCCTGCGAGCGGTGGATCGTCACCGCGTACGCGTGGGCCAGCTCGTCCAGTTCGTCGAAGTCGTAGCCCACCTCCTCGTCCTCGTCGGTCAGCACCGTCAGCCGCTGGTCGTCCGCGCTGAGGGCGGTCACCACTCCCACTGTGCCGTTGAAGACGCCGTTCCGCCCCTTGTCGTAGTTGTTGCGGATCTGGGTGACCTTGTCCCCCACCCGGAACGTCCGCCCGCCGAAACGCCGTTCCGCCAGCCCCTCCCGGGCCGGCGTCACCGCCGCCTGCAGCAGGGTGTTCAGGTTCCCCGCCCCGGCCGGCCCCCGGTGCATCGGCGCCAGCACCTGGACGTCCCGGCGCGGATCGAAGCCGAACCGCTGCGGGATCCGGCGCGCGACCACGTCCACCGTCAGACCGGCCGCCCGCTCCGCGTCCTCCTCCACGAACAGGAAGAAGTCCGCCAGACCGTCCGTCAACGGCGGCTTCCCCTCGTTGATCCGGTGCGCGTTGGTCACCACCCCCGACTGCTGCGCCTGCCGGAAGATCCTGGTCAGCCGCACCGACGGGATCGGACCGTCCTGCGCCAGCAGGTCCCGCAGCACCTCACCGGCCCCCACCGACGGCAGCTGGTCCACGTCCCCCACGAACAGCAGGTGCGCACCCGGCGGCACCGCCTTGACCAGCTTGTTCGCCAGGATCAGGTCCAGCATCGAGGCCTCGTCCACCACCACCAGGTCCGCGTCCAGCGGGCGGTCCCGGTCGTAGGCGGCGTCCCCGCCCGGCTTGAGCTCCAGCAGCCGGTGCACCGTCGAGGCCTCCGCCCCGGTCAGCTCCGCCAGCCGCTTCGCCGCGCGCCCCGTCGGCGCCGCGAGCACCACCTTCGCCCGCTTCGCCAGCGCCAGCGCCACGATCGACTTCACCGTGAACGACTTGCCGCAGCCCGGACCCCCCGTCAGCACCGCGACCTTCTCGGTCAGCGCCAGCCGCACCGCCTGCTCCTGCTCCGGAGCGAGGTCCGCCCCGGTCCGCTTCGCCAGCCACTCCAGCGCCACCGGCCAGTCCACCGCACCGAACCACGGCATCCGGTCGGCGTCCGAACGCAGCAGCCGCAGCAACTGGTTGGCCAGCGAGATCTCCGCCCGGTGGAACGGCACCAGGTACACCGCGGTGATCGGCTCGCCCGCGTCCCCCGGCACCGACTCCCGCACCACCCCCTCCGCCGCCACCAGCTCCGCCAGGCACTCGATCACCAGCCCGACGTCCACCTGCAGCAGCTTCACGCCGTCCGCGATCAGACGCTCCTCGGGCAGGTAGCAGTGCCCCTGGTCGCTGCTCTGCGACAACGCGTACTGCAGCCCGGCCTTCACCCGCTCCGGACTGTCGTGCGGGATCCCCACCGCCTGGGCGATCCGGTCCGCCGTCAGGAACCCGATCCCCCACACGTCCGACGCCAGCCGGTACGGCTCGTTGCGCACCACCCCGATCGAGGCGTCGCCGCACTGCTTGTAGATCCGCACCGCCAGCGAGGTCGACACCCCCACCCCCTGCAGGAAGACCATCACCTCCTTGATGGCCTTCTGCTCCTCCCAGGCCGCCGCGATCTTCTTCGTCCGCTTCGGGCCCAGCCCGGGCACCTCGATCAGCCGCCCCGGCTCGTTCTCGATGACCTCCAGGGTGTCCACCCCGAACCGCTCCACGATCCGCTCCGCGAACCGCGGCCCGATCCCCTTGATCAGCCCCGAGCCCAGGTACCGCCGGATGCCCTGCACCGTCGCCGGCAGCACCGTGGTGTAGTTCTCCACCGTGAACTGCCGCCCGTACTGCGGGTGCGAACCCCACCGTCCGTGCAACCGCAGCGACTCGCCGACCTGCGCCCCCAGCAGCGCCCCGACCACCGTCAGCAGGTCGTTCGCCCCCCGTCCGGTGTCCACCCGGGCCACCGTGTAACCGGTCTCCTCGTTGGCGTACGTGATCCGCTCCAGCACGCCCTCGACCTGTGCGAGCTGGCGCGGCACCTCCTGCCCCGACTGCGCCTGCCTGGCCACCGGGACCCCCTTCGACCGGTACGGGTGGACCTTTCCGCTACGCACCGTACCGCCCGCCCCGGACACCCCCGAATCCGCGCCGGACGGCCCCCGCGGCCCTGCCGTGCAGCGCCCCCGCACAGGTGCCAGGCTGGGAGGGGCGGGGGGAGCGCCGACCGCGCCCGCACCCGCACGGGCCCGTCCGAGGAGCTGTGCCGCCATGCTCAACACCGCCTTCCGCCCCGGCTCCCCCGACTGGCTCGACCTCGGCAGCCCCGACACCGGGGCCTCCGTCGACTTCTACACCGCCCTGTTCGGCTGGACCTTCGACTCGGGCGGCCCCGAGGCCGGCGGCTACGGCTTCTTCCGGCTCGACGGCCGCACGGTCGCCGCGCTCGGCCCGCTCACCGAGGAGAGCGACCAGCCCGGCTGGACGGTCTACTTCGCCACCCCCGACGCCGACCGCACCACCGAACTCGTCGAACAGGCCGGCGGCCGCGTCCGGTTCGCCCCCTTCGACGTCTTCACCGCGGGCCGGATGGCCGGCTACGCCGACCCGACCGGCGCCGAGTTCTCGGTCTGGCAGCCGCACGACACCCGGGGCCTGGAGGCCGTCGACGACGAGGGCAGCCTCTGCTGGACCGAGTGCCACAGCGTCGACGCCGAACGCGCCAAGGCCTTCTACCGCGCCGTCTTCGGCTGGCAGGAACAGGACGTCCCGGTCGAGGGCCTCGTCTACACCGTCCTCACCCCGGCCGGCGGCGGCACCGAGGACGCCCACGGCGGCATCGTGCAACTCGACCCCGCGCGGACCGCCGCCGGCACCGCCTCCCATTGGCTCCCCTACTTCGAGGTCCCCAACGTCGACGCCAGCCTCGCCATCGCCGGCACCCTCGGCGCCACCGTGCGGATCCCCGCGTCGGACGTCCACGGCGTCGGCCGCCTCGCCCAGCTGGACGACCCGCACGGAGCCGCCTTCGCCGTCATCACCACCGCGAAGCCCGGGGAGTGACGGCAGATCACCCCCGAGAAGGGCCCTGAGGGGGTCCTGCGGGGGCTACCGGCCGGGGGTGCGGGTGAGGGGGCGGCCTATCCTCTGGTCATGACCGATCTGACGATCCGCCGGGCCACCGAAGACGACCTGCCGGCGGTGGTGGCGATGCTCGCCGACGACCCCCTGGGCGCCACCCGCGAGAGCCCCGACGACCTCACCCCGTACCGTGCCGCCCTCGCCCGCATCGACGGCGACCCGCACCAGCACCTGGTCGTCGCCGAACGCGCCGGCCGCACGGTCGGCACGCTCCAGCTGACCCTGGTCCCCGGCCTCTCCCGCAAGGGCTCCACCCGCGCGATCATCGAGGGCGTCCGCATCCACGCCGACGAGCGGGGCAGCGGCCTCGGCACCGACCTCATCCGCTGGGCCGTCGACCGATCCCGCGACCTCGGCGCCGACCTCGTCCAGCTCACCTCCGACGCCACCCGCACCGACGCCCACCGCTTCTACGAACGGCTCGGCTTCACCGCCTCCCACGTCGGCTTCAAGCTGCCGCTCTGAGCGCCCCGGGGCCGCGGAAAAGCATCGGAAAAGCAGAAAACCCCCGCCGGATGCCCGGCGGGGGTTTTCTCGAAGAATTGTTCGGCGGCGTCCTACTCTCCCACAGGGTCCCCCCTGCAGTACCATCGGCGCTGTGAGGCTTAGCTTCCGGGTTCG
>NZ_JBIWPA010000051.1:0-25958 GCF_044768035.1 Kitasatospora sp. NPDC101176 | reverse complement strand
CGCGAGGGAGTCCAGATCAGGCGTCACAACCGATCTTTGGACTCCCTCGCTTCATGTCATGCGCGCCAGCGAGCCCTTGGCATCAATCATCTAGACGAGCCGAACGGGGGAATCGTTCCGGGTGTGACTTCCGTCATGGGGGAGTAATGGGAGGGCAAAGCCCGGCGGCGCCGCCTCAGTGCGGCGCGCAGGCGTCCGTGTCGGCCGTGCGCCCCTCGAAGGTGGGAGAGGCCACCGCCGAGGGTGACGCCGGGAGCGCGACCGCCCCGTCGGAGGCCGGGCCGGTCGCGCTCCCGGGGCCGGGCGTCGCGCCCGCCGCGGCGCCCGGCGAGGGCGCGGACGAGGCCGCGGACGCGGGCGGCCGGACGGCGACCGGCCGGTCGTCCCGCAGCGCGGTGAACAGCTGGGTGGTCTGCGGCTGGACGAACTCGTCCCGGTCCGAGTCGTACCGGTACGGGCGGCGCGGCGCGGTCAGGAACACCACGTCCGCCGACGGGATGCCGCGCAGGTCCTGGGTGAGGTCGTACAGCGCGCCGAGCGAGGACAGCCCGCCGTCGGCCTTGACCGAGGAGGTCGCCGCGTCCAGCAGCGGCCACAGCCGCGCCGGGTTCAGCAGCACGCCCTGCGACTGCACCTTGCGGATCAGCGCGGCCAGGAACTGCTGCTGACGGCCCATCCGCTGGGTGTCGCTGCCGTCGCCCAGGCTCTCCCGGGCGCGGACGTAGCCCAGTGCCTGCTCGCCGTGCAGGGTCTGCCGCCCGGCGGGCAGGTCGAGCTTGGCGTCCTTGTCGTGGATCGGCTGCGGGACGCACACCTCGACCCCGCCGATCGCGTCCACCATCGACTTGAAGCCGTGGAAGTCGAGGATCACGTAGTGGTCGATCCGGATGCCGCTCAGCTGCTCGACGGTGCGGATCGAACAGGCCGGGCCGCCCGTCTCGAACGCCCAGTTGAACTGCATCAGCCCGGCCCTGCTCCGGGTGCCGTCCGGCTTCTCGCAGGCGGGGACGGAGACCATGACGTCGCGCGGGATGGAGACGGCTGTCGCGTGCTTCCGGTCGGCGGCCAGGTGCAGCAGGATCGTGGTGTCCGAGCGCTGGGTGCCCTGCTCGCCGCCGTACGTGGCGTTGCTGCCGGAGCGGTCGTCGCTGCCGATCAGCAGGATGTTCTCGGCGCCCTTGGCGCCCGCCGTCCGGCTCGGCCGCTCGGCCTCCAGCCGGGCGAGGAGCCGGTCGGTGGCGGAGTCGGTCTGGATGTTGTCGTCCAGCTTGCGGTAGGCGATCCAGAGCAGCGCCCCGATGGCGACCAGCAGGAACGCGACGACGCCGGCGGTGATCATCAGCCACCGCCGGCGCCGTCGCGGGCGTCCGGGTCCGGACGCGGGGTCGCCCGGGGGAGGGGTGTCGGTCGGGGGGTGCGCGGTGTCGTCCTCGGCCATGGCAGGGATCCCTACCCGTCGGGCCGGGGCCGGGGGTTACCCGAGGCGCACTGTCACCCGTTCGGATTCGGTGCGCTTCTCCCACTGCTCGTCGCTCAGCGACTGCGAGTTGCGGCACAGCACCACCGAGGCGCCGGCCGCCAGCGGTGCCAGCAGGCCGGCCTCCAGGCCCGCCCAGTCGTCGAACGACAGCGTGGACAGCACCCGGTCGCCCGGCTGCAGCGCGAGGCGCGCCGCGCCCTCCCTGGCCAGCGCGACGGTCTGTTCGCCGGTCAGCTTCAGCGGCAGGCCGTCCACGGCCGTCTCCAGGGCCTGTCCGTCCGGGGCGACGGGGGAGTACGGCGCGAAGCGGTCCCCCTGGCCGGGCACCTCGGCGGCGTAGTCGAGGAAGCCGTCCGGGCGCTGCGGGAAGCGCCCGCCGAGCGGGCGCAGCGCCAGGGCGACGCGCTCGCCGGAGCAGGCCTGGGCCGCCGTCAGGCCGTCCGGGCCGCTGACCACCAGGTCGGCGGTGTCCGGCTCGCCGGCCGGCACCGCCGTCACCCCGACGGACCAGCAGGCGAGCAGCCAGACGGCGCTCTGCCAGTGGGCGGGCAACAGCAGGGCGGCCCGGTCGCCCGGGCCGGCGTTCAACTCGTCCTGGAGGAGGTTGGCGGTCTTGGCCACCCAGTTGTCGAAGGTCCGGGCGGACAGCTCCACCCGTTCACCGGTGGCGTCGTCGTAGAAGGTGACCAGCGGGGCCGCTGGGTCGACCGAGGGCGTGCCGCCGCGCAGGTATGCGTGCAGCAGCTCGACGGGGGTGCGGGC
Source organism: Kitasatospora sp. NPDC101176 (assembly GCF_044768035.1). Lineage (NCBI taxonomy): Bacteria > Bacillati > Actinomycetota > Actinomycetes > Kitasatosporales > Streptomycetaceae > Kitasatospora > Kitasatospora sp. NPDC101176. The sequence goes on along the minus strand of NZ_JBIWPA010000051.1, from coordinate 23,716 downwards.
ATCGGCAGCGAAAGGCGCAGTCATGGTGCGCCCCAGCCTACGGCCTTCGGGTGGGAGGCCGGGAGGGGTGTCGGACCCGCCGCGGGGCGCGCGGCGGGTGGCCGGTCTCCGCCCGCCGGGCCGGCTACCGGGGCCCGGGCCCGCGCCCGATCAGCGCGCGCAGTTCCGCCGTCAGGGCCGCCGCGAGGTCCGGCCGGTGGTCGTAGCGCGCCGGCGTGTTCTGCATCAGGGCGATCCGCCAGCCCGACCCGGCGTTCACCGCGATCACCGTCTGGACCGCGTTGAGCGCCGGGTCGAGGTCCTCCGCGTCGTCCGGCACCAGCCCCGTGACGGCGTCCAGCTGGGCGACGCCGGCCGCCAGCGCCCGGACCCGGCGCACCTCGGCGACGTACTCCGGCGTCGGGTGGTCCGCGAAGATCCGGCCGAGTTCGGCGGCGATCGCCGAGCGCCCGCGGTACCTCGTCCCGTCGTGCCCGATCAGCTCGCCGTCCTCGGCGAAGGGCCCGGCGGCGGCCGAGCCGTCCCGCAGGTTCCACCCCTCCAGCGCCCTGCGGTACAGCGCCCGCACCGCGTTCTCGTCCCCGGAGGGCAGCTCCGGCAGCCGCGTATCGTTCATATCCCCATGGTCGACGAAGGCGGTGGAGCCGGACAGCGGAGGAGGCGCGGGCGGTGACGGACGGGGCGGTGCGGCGCTGGCGGCCCGGGTTCCCGCTGGACGCGGCCCGGACCCTGCTGCCGCTGCGCCGGGGCCCCGCCGACCCGTCCTACCGGACCACCGGCGACGGCGCCGTCTGGCGGGCGTCGCGGACCCCGGCCGGGATCGGCACGCTGCGGGTGCTGGCGCGGCCCGGCGCCGGCGAGGTGGAGGCCACCGCCTGGGGCCCGGGCGCGCCGTGGCTGCTCGAGCGGCTGCCGGCCCTGCTCGGCGCGGAGGACGATCCGGAGGGCCTGGTGCTGCCGCCCGGGCCGCTACGGGACGTCCAGCGCCGCACCGCCGGTGTCCGGCTCACCCGGACGGGCCTGGTGCTGGAGTCGCTCGTCCCCGCGATCCTGGAGCAGAAGGTGACCACCGACGAGGCGTACCGCGCCTGGCGGGCCCTGCTGCGGGACTTCGGCAGTCCGGCCCCGGGCCCGGCGGAGGGGATGCGCGTGGCGCCGTCGGCCCGTGAGTGGGCGCTGGTGCCGAGCTGGGAGTGGCACCGCGCCGGGGTGGACCCGAAGCGCTCGGCGACGGTCGTGCGGGCCGTCCGGCTGGCGCCCCGGCTGGAGGAGGCCTCCGCGATGGGGCACGCCGAGGCCTTCGCCCGCCTCACCGCCGTCCCGGGCGTCGGCGTCTGGACGGCGGCGGAGACCCTGCAGCGCAGCAACGGCGACCCGGACGCGGTGTCGGTCGGCGACTTCCACCTGCCGAACCTGGTCGGCTGGGCGCTGGCCGGCCGCCCCCGCAGCGACGACGGCCAGATGCTCGCCCTGCTGGAGCCGTACCGCCCGCACCGCCACCGGGTCTGCCGCCTCCTGCTGGCCGCCGGCGCCCGCGCCCCCCGTTACGGCCCCCGGCTCGCCCCCGAGGACCACCGCGGTCGCTGAGCACCACCGCGGACCCGGGGTCGCCGAGCGGCTACCGCACCTCGATGAAGGCGTCGGCGGCGCGCTCGGGGCGGTCCCGGGGCGGTTCGGCGGGGCGGCCGACGGCGACGGCGCCCATCGGGTCCCAGCCGTCGGGGAGGCCGAGGGCGGCGCGCACGGTGTCGCGGCAGAACATGGTGGAGGAGACCCAGGCGGTGCCGTAGCCCTCGCCGGTGAGGGCGACCAGCAGGTTCTGGACGGCGGCACCGAGGGCGACGGTGAACATCTCCCGCTCGGCGGTGGCGCGCCGCGGGTCGGGGTAGTCGTGAGAGCCGTCCATGACCAGGCAGGGCACGACCAGGTACGGCGCGTCGCGCAGCACGTCGCCGCGGGCGGTGCGGCGGGCGATCCTGGCGTCGTCCCAGCCGTCGAGGTCGCGCAGGTCGCGCTGCCAGGCGGCGAGCATCGCGTCGAGCAGCCGGGTGCGGGTGCCGGCGGACTCCAGCAGCACGAACCGCCACGGCGTGGTGTGGTGCGGGGCGGGCGCGGTGACGGCGGCGGCGACGGCGCGCCGGACGGCGGCGGGGTCGACCGGCTCGGGGGTGAAGGCGCGGACGGTGCGCCGCAGGGTGACGGCCCGGCGCAGCGCCTCGGAGGTGCCGAGCCGGAACATGTCGTCGGCGGCGGGCCGCACCAGCGGCCGGGTGCCCTCGCCGTCCTCGACGGTGACGAGGTGGCCGAGTCCGCGGACGACGGCGACCGGCACCCCGTCGGCCTTGCCCTTCACCAGGTCGCCGGCGGCGGCGAGTTCGTCGGCGGTCGCGGTGACGGTGAGGGTCAGTTCGTTGCCGTGGCTGTCGGTGCGGCCGCGGTGGTCCGCCAGGACGGACATCCCGGCGGCGCCGACGGCGACGTCGGTGAGCCCGTTGCGCCAGGGCCGGCCGAAGGTGTCGGTGACGAGGACGGCGAGCCGGCGGCCGGTGAGCCGCCGGAGCCCGGCGCGCAGCGCGCGGGCGGAGGCGTCGGGGTCCTCGGGCAGCAGCAGGACGGTGCCGGGGGCGGTGTTGGAGGCGTCGACGCCGGCGGCGGCCATGACGAAGCCGTTGCGGTTCTCGACGATCCGGGCCGGGCCGCGCCGGGCGACCACCCGGACGGTCTCGGCGTCGATCGCCGCCTCCCGGTCGGCGGCGTGCAGCAGCCGGCCCTCGGCCTTGCTGACGATCTTCGAGGTGACCAGCAGGATGTCGCCGTCCTCGTAGTCGGCGGCCTTGGCGAGCAGCGCGGCGAGGTCGTCCCCGGCGGCGACCTCCGGGAGCCCCTCGACCGGGAGGATCCGCACCGTCACTTCCGCACCTGCTCCGCGAGGTCCAGCGCGGCCCGCGCCATCGCGGCGGTGGCCTCGACGTCGGTCATCAGCAGCGGGACGGCGCGGCAGGCGATCCCGGCGGCCTCGACGGCGGCCACCGCGCCCTCGTCGGCGGTGTCGACGAGCCAGCCGTCGATCAGCCCGGATCCGTAGTTCAGGGCGACGGCCTCGGCGGTGGCCTCGACGCCGACGGCGGCGAGCACCTTGTCGGCCATGCCCCGCACCGGGGCGCCGCCGATGATCGGGGAGAGCCCGACCACGGGCGCCGGGGCGGCGGCGACGGCCTCCCGGATGCCGGGGACGGCGAGGATGGTGCCGATGGAGACGACCGGGTTGGACGGCGGGAGGAGGATGACGTCGGCGGCGGCGAGGGCCTCCAGGACGCCGGGCGCCGGCTTGGCGGTGTCCGCGCCGACCGGGATGATCGCCTCGGCGTCCACGGCGGCGTGCAGCTTGACCCAGTACTCCTGGAAGTGGACCGCCCGGGTGCCCCGCTCGTCGGTGATCCGCACGTGGGTCTCGACCCGGTCGTCGCTCATCGGCAGCAGTCGCACCCCGGGCTTCCAGCGCACGCAGAGGGCCTCGGTGACCTGGCTGAGGCTGTACCCGGCGGTGAGCATCTGGCTGCGCACGAGGTGGGTGGCGAAGTCGCGGTCGCCGAGCCCGAACCACTCGGGGCCGACGCCGTACTCCTTCATCTCGGCCTTGATCGACCAGGTCTCGTCGGTGCGGCCCCAGCCCTGTTCCTCGTTGATGCCACCGCCGAGGGTGTACATCACGGTGTCGAGGTCGGGGCAGACCTTGAGCCCGTAGAGGTGGATGTCGTCCCCGGTGTTGCCGATGACGGTGATCTCGTCCTGCGGGCCGACCGCCGCGAGGAGTCCGCGCAGGAAGCGCGCCCCGCCGATTCCGCCTGCCAGTGCCACGATGCGCATGCGCCCATCCTGCCACGGCCCGACGTCCCGTCAGCCGGGCCGCGGGCGGTGCGGCGGCGGGCCGACGGGAGGTCGGGCGGTCGGTCAGTGGGCCTCGGCCTGGGTGTGCGGGTGCTGCTCGGGGACGGCGGCGGCGCCGTACTGGGTCATCTCGGTGAGGCCCGGGGAGTAGAGGTGGATGGAGACGGCGGGTTCGAGCGCGCCGTTGACGACCTCGTGCAGGTAGCCGGGGGAGAAGACCCGCTGCCCGCCGGGGCGCAGGGTGCGGGCGACCGCGCCGCCGTGGGCACCCCCGGCGGCCTGCTGGGGGAGGGTGAGGGAGCGCTCGATCAGCTCGCCCCGGACGACGGTCATCACGCCGGAGGACTCGCCGTGGTCGTGGAAGCCGCTGCTCTGGCCGGGCAGCCAGCTGAGCAGCCAGACCTCGTAGCCGGGGCCGGTCTCCAGCCGGGCGTACCAGCGGGTGAGGGCGTCGTAGCGGACGAGGGGTTCCCAGCGGTCGCGGTCGGCGGCGATCTCGCGGACCAGCCGGGCGTACTCGGCGACGGTGGTGGGGTGCTCCGGCAGGTCGGTGCGGGCCAGGTGCGGGAAGGCGAGCGGGTCGCCGGCGATGGAGACGTCGCTGAGGCCGTCGTCCCAGCCGGAGGTGCGGCGGTCGGCAGGGTGGTCGGTGGGGCGGGTGGCGGCGGGCGCGACGAGGCCTCGGCGGGCGAGCTTGTTGCGGTCGCGGTTCCGCTTGCGGATGCGGGTCATGCGCACGGGAGTCGTCCTCGGAGTGGCGGCTGGTTCGTCAGGGATCAGCCGGATCCGGGATGTCCTGGGGCGGGAATCGCGGGCGGCCTCTGTGCTTCCTGGGGGCGGCGCGCGGTGGGACGCGGGCGCCTAGATACAGCAGGAGCAGAGGCGACAACAGGAGTTCACGGCACGACGGAGCGTGGAACCGCTCCGGGGGCTGGTGAACTCTGACATGGAGGAAAGGAGACCGCATCGGCGGCGCCGGTGTCAAACCGGAGTATGGGGCGTTCAGGTGGGTTAGGTCCTGATCTTTCCCGGATGGGGTGATTAATCACTGTCTATGTTTCGATGGGAAGATCGCCGGGAAGGCAGGGCGATGACCGGCCTGTGATGGTGACCGAGCGTCACTCGGCCGATGGTTGCGAATGGTTCGATGATGTCCGGGGCTTTCGGGCAGAACGTCCGATGTGTCCGGATATGTACACTATTCGTAACGGCTTGGTGCCGGGGAGTGAATCCTGGCCCCAATACCAGAGCTCGGCTTGACTGGGCCAGAGTGACGCAACTGTAATTTCACTCGTGTCGTCGGCCGCACGAGGCAACGGCAACCACGGGGACGCCAAGTAGGGGCAGAGGAGGCGCGCCACATGAGCGAGCTCTTTGAGCTGTTGATCGGTGACGGCATCGCGGAGGAAGAGGAGGAACTCGGCTGGCAGGAGCGCGCGTTGTGCGCCCAGACCGACCCCGAGTCCTTCTTCCCCGAGAAGGGCGGCTCCACCCGCGAGGCCAAGAAGGTCTGCCTCGCCTGCGAGGTCCGCTCGGAATGCCTGGAGTACGCGCTCGCCAATGACGAGCGCTTCGGCATCTGGGGCGGTCTCTCCGAGCGCGAGCGCCGGCGGCTCAAGAAGAGCGCGGTCTGACCGGGTCGCCCCAGGGCCCCGTCAAGCCTCCGACAACCGCACAGCAGTACGGGCGCCTCACCGCGGTGGTGGGGCGCTTTCGTGTTCCCGGGCCCGGGCCCGCCCGGCCCTTCACCGCTTCCGCACCGGCACCGCGGACGAACCCGCCACCCGGAGCCGTTAGTGTGGTGCGCCATCCGGTTGCCGTTCACCGGCTGTGTCCACCGAGAACTGGGGCCCGCGCACTCGATGACCGTCTACAGCCACCAGAGCGGCTTCACCGCTGCCAGGCCGCCCGCCTACCCGCGCCACCTGGTCACCGCGGTGATCGTCTCGCACGACGGCGCCCGCTGGCTGCCGCAGGCCCTCGCCGGCCTGCTCGGCCAGGACCGCCAGGTCCAGCGGGTCCTCGCGGTCGACACCGGATCCACCGACAACTCCCCGCAGCTGCTCGCCGACACCCTCGCCGACTGGCTGCCGGAGAGCGGCCCGGTGATCCTCGGCCGCCGGGCGGGCTTCGGCACCGCCGTCGCCGAGGCCGTCTTCAACAGCCCGCCGCTGCGCCCCGAGGACCTCCCGTACCGGCTCGACCCGTCCGGCTACGACCCGGTCACCGGCGGCTGGGACGACTTCGGCGACCCGCTCGCCCAGGAGGACGACCTCGGCCGCGGCGGCCCGCGCGAGACCCAGCCGATCGAATGGCTCTGGCTGCTGCACGACGACTGCGAGCCGCAGACCGACGCGCTGCGCCGGCTCCTGCAGGTCGCCGACTCCACCCCCAGCGCCGCCGTCGTCGGCCCCAAGCTGCGCAGCTGGTACGACCGCCGGCAGCTGCTCGAGGTCGGCGTCACCATCGCCCACTCCGGCCGCCGCTGGACCGGGCTCGACCGCCGCGAGCAGGACCAGGGCCAGCACGACCAGGTCCGTCCGGTGCTCGCCGTCTCCAGCGCCGGCATGCTGGTGCGCCGCGACGTCTTCGAGGAGCTCGGCGGCTTCGACAAGGCGCTGCCGCTGATGCGCGACGACGCCGACTTCTGCTGGCGGGTCAACGCCGCCGGCCACCGCGTGGTGGTCGCCCCCGACGCCGTGCTGCGGCACGCCGAGGCGGCCAGCCGCGAACGCCGCGCCATCGACTGCGGCCCCTCCCACCCGCACCGGGTGGACAAGGCCGGCGCCGTCTACACCCTGCTCGCCAACTGCAAGGGCGCGCTCTTCCCCTACGTCCTGCTGCGGATGGTGCTCGGCACCCTGCTGCGGGCCGTCACCAACCTGCTCGGCAAGGACCCTCGGCAGGCCTTCGACGAGCTCGCCGGCCTCGGCCACGAGCTCGTCCGCCTCCCGAGGCTGCTGGCCGCCCGCAAGCGGCGCGCCCGGACCCGGGCCGCCGACGCCCTCGACGACCGCACGCTGTTCCCGCCGCCCGGCGCCACCACCCGGCTCGCCATCGAGGGCGTCATCGGGTCGCTCGGCATAGGGGGCGGCGACGACACCGGCGGCCGGCACGGCTCGGTCGAGGCCGGGCCCGGCGACGAGGACGCCGAGGACCTGGTCGTCGAGCAGTTCACGCTGGTCAAGAAGCTGGCCCGGCGCCCGGCGCCGGTCCTGTTCGCGGCCCTGCTGGTGTTCGCCCTGGTCGCCTGCCGCAGCCTGTTCGGCAGCGGCGAGCTGTTCGGCGGCGCCCTGCTCCCCGCCACGGACGGTGCGAGCGGCCTCTGGTCGATGTACGCGGACGCCTGGCACCCCGTCGGCACCGGCTCCACCGCCGCCGCACCGCCGTACCTCGGCGTGCTCGCGGTGCTGTCCTGGACGCTGTTCGGCCACGCCGACCTCGCGCTCACCGCGCTGATCGTGCTCACCGTTCCGCTGGCCGCCGTCAGCGCCTACCTGGTGTCCCGGCCGCTGCTGGACTCCAAGCTGGTCCGCGCCTGGGCCAGCGCCACCTACGCGCTGCTGCCGGCCGCCACCGGCGCGCTCGCCCAGGGCCGGATCGGCACCGCCGTCCTCGCCGTCCTGCTGCCGCCGCTGGCCCGCGCCGCGGCGATCGCGGCCGGCCTCGGCATCCGCGACGAGAGCGCCGCCAAGGGCGCCCGCCCGGGCTGGCGGCCGGTCTGGATGACCGTCCTGCTGCTCTCCCTCGCCACCGCCTTCGTCCCGCTGACCTGGGCGCTCGCGGTGCCGCTCTGCCTGGCGACGCTGGTCGTCGCCGTGCTGCGCGGTGGGGCCTTCGGCTCCGGCGGTGCCGCGCTGCGCCTGCTCGGCCTGCGCGTCCTGGTGATCCTCGCGGTGCCGGTCGGGGTGCTCGCGCCCTGGTCGCTCACGGTGCTGTCGCACCCGCAGTCGCTGCTGCTGGAGGCCGGTCTGCCGGGCCTGCACGGCGCCGGTGCGAGCGCGGTCGGCCTGCTGCTGGTCAACCCGGGCGGTGCCGGCGTGCCGCCGGTGTGGCTGTCGGCCGGTGTGGTGCTCGCCGCGCTCGCCGCGCTGCTGCGCGCCGACCGCCGCCGCGCGGTGCTGGCCGCCTGGGGTGCGGCCGGTGCCGGACTGCTCTTCGCGGTCGCGGTGGCCGGCACCTCGGTGACCCCGGCCTCCGGCGGCCCGGCCGTGCCCGCCTGGGCCGGCCCGGCCTCGCTGATCGCCGGGATCGCCCTGCTGGCCGCCGCCGCGATCGGTGCCGACGGCGCCAACGCGCGCGTGGCCGGGATCGCCTTCGGCTGGCGCCAGCCGGTGGCCGCGCTGGTGGTGGCCACCGCCGTGCTGGCCCCGCTGGGCACCGGTCTGTGGTGGGCGCTCACCGGCGCCGGCGGGCCGCTGCAGCGCGCCGCGGCCGGTCAGGTGCCCGCGTTCATCGCCGAGGAGGCCGGTACCTCCGACCGGGCCCGCACCCTCGTGGTCACCGGGGACCCGGCCGGCGGCGCCGTCCGCTACACCGTGGTCCGCGGCGCCGGCCTGACGCTCGGCCAGGCCGAGTCCACCGTCGACCCGGCGACCGGTACCCAGGCCGGCCTGAACAAGATGGTCGGCAGCCTGCTGGCCGGCTCCGGCGCCGACCAGGCCAGCGCACTGGCCGCCTACGGCATCGCCTACGTGCTGGTCGAGCAGCCGGTCATCGGCACCTACAAGGACGTCCTGGACACCACCCCCGGCCTGGTCAAGGCCAACCAGGACGGCGACTCCGCGCTCTGGCAGATCAACGGCGCCCCCGGGGTCCGCGCGGTGATCACCGCGCCGGGCGCCGCCCCGGTGGTCGTCCCCGCCGGGGTCCGCGACCTGGCGACGACGGTGCCGGCCGGCCCCGACGGCCGGGTGCTGCGGCTCGCCGAGTCCGCCGCCCCCGAGTGGCGGGCCACCCTGGACGGCACCGCGCTGGAGGCCGTCACGGTGGACGGCTGGGCGCAGGGCTTCAAGCTCCCGGCCGGCGGCGGCAAGCTGGCCGTCACCCGGGCGAACGGCTTCCTGCACACCGGCTGGATCTGGGCCCAGGTGCTGCTCGGCCTCACCGTCCTGGTGCTCGCCCTGCCCGGCCGCCGCAGCCACAAGGACGACGACCTGCCCGAGGAGGTGGTGGCCGCCGCCGCGCTGGCCGCCGCGGCCCAGGCGCAGGCGCCCGCCCCCGGCAGCCGCCGGGCCCGCCGGATGGCCGAGCGCGAGGGCGGCGAGGGCGGCGGGGACGGCTCCGACGAGGCCGGGGTCTACGAGGGCCGGCCGGGCGGCGTCCCGGCGCAGCCGGCCGGCGACCCGGTGACCGGGGCGGTCCAGGCGGCCGCCGCCGTCCAGGACGCCGAGCCGTACGCCGACCCGTACCAGACGTACCAGCAGGCCGACCCGTACAGCTACGACCAGTACGCGGCCCAGCAGCCGGTGTCCGCGCCGTACGGCGGCCAGGGCGAGTGGGAGTACCCGCAGTCGGAGGCCGGGGCGGGCTACCCGCAGCAGGCGTACCCGCAGCAGGGCTACGAGCAGCCGTACCAGCAGGACCAGCAGTACGGCTACGAGGCCTACCCGCAGACGGAGCACCAGCAGCCGTGGGTGCCGGGGCAGCCGCCGGCCGAGCCCTACTACGACCCGAACGACCCCAACGGCACGGGCCGGTACCCGCACCAGCACGGATCGGGGAGCTGACCCGCGATGAAGAAGCCCGCATTCAGGAAGAAGTCCGGGGCCGAGGCCCCCGACGCGGCCGGGCCCACCGAGGCCGAGCGGCCGGGGTACGCCCCGGAGGAGGCGTCGTCCGGCCGGCCCGCCGCCCGCTCCGGCGGCACCAGGACCACGCCGTCCCTGCTGGCCGCGGCCGTCGTGCTGGCGGCGGTCCTCGGGATCGCCGAGGCCCGCCCGCCGGCCGCCCCGGCGAAGGCCGACGGCGGTGTCGTCCCGAGCACCGCGCAGGTCGAACGGACGTCGGCGGTCTGCCCGCAGCCGCTCCAGGGCCTGACCGGCTCGACCACCCTGACCGCCTACACGCCGCCGGGCACGGGCGGCGCCACCACCGGTGCCGGCTGGCTCTCCGACGCCGCCGCGCCCGCCACCGCGCCGACCACCGCACCCGCGGCCACGCCGGCGCCGACCGGCTCGGCCACCCCGGCCCCCACCGGTTCGGGCGCCCCCGCGGACAAGGGCGGCGCACCCTCCGACGCCCGGCTGACCCTGGCCAAGCCGGGCACCCCGGCCACCGGCCCGGCCGCCAACGGCGACGCCGCCCCGGGCACCGGGGCCGTCGCCAACGGCGCCCTCGCCCCCGGGTTCACCGTCACCCAGACCACCGTGGTCACCGAGCAGCGCGGCCTCGGCCTGTCCGGCCTCACCTGCACCCCGGCCGGGACGGGCTTCTGGTTCGCCGGCGCCAGCACGGCCGGCGACCGGGTCGACTACGTCAGCCTGGTGAACACCGAGGCCGCCGCCGCCGTGGTCGACATCAAGCTGTACGGCGACAAGGGCCTGATCGACAACGACGCCGCCAACGGCATCACCGTCGCCCCCGGCAGCTCGCAGTCGGTGCTGCTGTCCACCCTCACCAAGGGCGCCGTCGGCGACCTCGCGGTGCACGTGGTCGTGCGCAGCGGGCGGCTCGGCGCGGCGCTGCACGCCGCCGACGGGAACAAGGGCGCCGACTGGATCCCGGCCTCGGCCGACCCGGCCGCCACCCAGGTCATGCCCGGCCTGCCCGCCGACGCGTCCGCGGCCCGCCTGGTGGTCTGGGCGCCGCCGGAGGACGACGCCGACCTGAAGATCCAGCTCTCCGGCAAGAACGGCTGGTTCACCCCGGCCGGCAACGAGACCATCCACGTCAAGGCGGGCATGGTGGCCGCCGTCGACCTGGGGAAGGTCACCCGCGACGAGGTCGCCGGGCTGCGGCTGTCGCCGACCGACGACAAGCACCCCACCCCGGTCGTGGCCGGCCTGCGGGTCGACCGGGCCGGGGGCAACGGCAAGAGCGACGCGGCCTGGCTCACCGGCAGCGCCCCGGTCGGTGCCCGCGCCACCGTCGCCGACAACCGGGCGGGCGCCTCGACGCTGTTCCTGACCTCCACCGGCGACGCCACCACCGTCCGGGTCACCGCCTCGGCCGGCTCCGGCGGCGGCACCCCGGCGACCAAGGAGGTGCAGCTGCCGGCCGGCGGCACGGTCGCCCTCCCGGCGCCCGAGCCCGCCGGGCTGAACGGCACCTTCGCGCTCACCGTGGAGACCGTCTCCGGCGGCCCGGTGACGGCCGCCCGGATGCTCTCGCTGCCCGCCAAGGACGTGCCGATGTTCACCGTCCAGGCGCTGCGCGACGACCGCAGCACCGTCAAGGTCCCGCAGGCCGCCCAGGATCCGGGCGTCGTGCTGCGCTGAACCGCCGACGGGGGCGGTGCCCGGGTCCTCCGGGCACCGCCCCCGTCCGCACGGCCGCGCGGGGCTCAGTCCTCGTCGTAGCGCGGGTCGATGGCGTCCGGCGACAGCCCCAGCAGCTCGGCCACCTGCTCGATCAGGATCTCGTGCACCAGCGCCGCGCGGTCCTCCCGCGTCTTGGCCCGGATCTCCACCGGCCGCCGGTAGACCACGATCTGGCTCTTGCGCCCCTGCTTGCCCGGCGACACCCGCCCCAGCGGCACGCCGTCCTCGGTCTCGGCCGCGTCGGGCTCGTGCAGCGGCACCTCCTGGACGGCGAACTCCACCTCGATCAGCTGCGGCCAACGCCGTTCGAGACGCTCCACCGACTCGCGCACGTAGTCGTCGAACAGTTCGGAGCGGGTGAGCGAGATCGGCACCTGCGGCGGCGCCAGCGGGCCGCGCAGCCCCCTGCCGTGCCGGTCGCGGTGCCGGGGACGGCGCGAGGGTCCCGTCGATGACTGCGGTGCAGAGCTGTCCATATCACTGCCGAGGGTAGTCCTTGGACGGTCGGAAGTGGACTACTCCGGCGGGGAAACGCCCGGGGCGGCGGGCGCACACCCGAGCGGGCGGGGCGATCGGAGCGCGGGAGGGGCGTGCCGCGCACCGTGCCCGCCGCGCGCGGCGAGGGGCTGTCAGGGGGTGCCCGGACCGCGACACGGCACACCCACCGGGCAGGCGGTCTTCGCTCCCCGGCGGGGAGTGCGGTACCGTCCACCCTCGTGAGCTCTGTACGTCGTTGTTCGCGGACCGCGTGCGGCCGGCCGGCCGTCGCGACGCTGACGTACGTCTACGCGGATTCCACCGCCGTCCTGGGCCCGCTCGCCACCTACGCCGAACCGCACTGCTACGACCTGTGCGCCGAGCACGCCGAGCGGCTCACCGCCCCGCGCGGCTGGGAGGTCGTCCGGCTCGCCGCCGAGGCCGGGCCGCTGCGCCGCAGCAGCGACGACCTGGAGGCGCTGGCCAACGCCGTCCGCGAGGCCGCCCGCCCGCAGACCCCCCGTCAGGGCCGCTCGCCCGAGGGCGATTCCACCGAGGCCGGCCGCCGTGGCCACCTCCGGGTGCTGCGCTCCCCGGACAACTGACGCCTCGCCCCGCGCCGGGCGCTCCACCGGCCCGGGTACGCTGCCGGTCTACCGTCACCGCGTCCCGTCGACCGAACGGGCGGTGACCCCGACGTATCGTGACCGTGTGCGGCCAGCCGCCGATCACACGGACACCGACCAGTACAGAGACCAGGGTGGAGCCGCAGTGCGCGACCTCAAGCAGCTCGTGAAGGCGTACGACGTCCGAGGCGTCGTCCCGGACCAGTGGGACGAGCACCTGTCCCGCGCCTTCGGCGCCGCGTTCGTGCAGGTCACCGGCGCGTCCGCGATCGTGGTCGGCCACGACATGCGGCCCTCCTCCCCGTCGCTCAGCCGGGCCTTCGCCGAGGGCGCGGCCGCCTACGGCGCCGACGTGGTCCAGATCGGCCTCTGCTCGACCGACCAGCTCTACTACGCCAGCGGCAAGCTCGACCTGCCCGGCGCGATGTTCACCGCCAGCCACAACCCGGCCCAGTACAACGGCATCAAGCTGTGCCGCGCCGGCGCCGCCCCGGTGGGCCAGGACACCGGCCTCTCCGAGATCCGCGAGCTGGTCGAGTCCTGGACCGCCGAGGACGACACCGTCACCGTGCCCGTCGTGGACGTCAAGCCCGGCGCGCTCTCCGAGCAGGACACCCTGCGCGGCTACGCCGACCACCTGCTCGGCCTGGTCGACCTCACCGCGATCCGCCCGCTCAAGGTCGCCGTCGACGCGGGCAACGGCATGGGCGGCCACACCGTGCCGACCGTCTTCGCCGGCCTGCCGATCGACCTCGTCCCGATGTACTTCGAGCTGGACGGCACCTTCCCCAACCACGAGGCCAACCCGCTCGACCCGAAGAACATCGTCGACCTCCAGGCCCGGGTCCGCGAGGTCGGTGCCGACATCGGCCTGGCCTTCGACGGCGACGCCGACCGCTGCTTCGTCGTCGACGAGCGCGGCGAGCCGGTCTCCCCGTCCGCCATCACCGCGCTGGTCGCCGCCCGCGAGATCGCCCGCGCCCAGGCCGCCGGCGAGGCCGAGCCGACGATCATCCACAACCTGATCACCTCCTGGACCGTCCCCGAGGTGGTCCGCGAGCTCGGCGCCACCCCGGTGCGCACCCGGGTCGGCCACTCCTTCATCAAGCAGGAGATGGCCGTCACCGACGCCGTCTTCGGCGGCGAGCACTCCGCGCACTACTACTTCCGCGACTTCTGGCGCGCCGACACCGGCATGCTGGCCGCCCTGCACGTGCTGGCCGCGCTCGGCGGACAGGACGGCACGCTGTCCGCGCTCACCGCCGAGTACGACCGGTACGCCGCCTCCGGCGAGATCAACAGCACCGTCGCCGACCAGGCCGCCAGCACCGCCGCCGTCCGCGCCGCCTACGCCGGCCTGGAGGGCACCACCGTCGACGAGCTGGACGGCCTCACCGTGGCCGGCCCGGACTGGTGGTTCAACCTGCGAGCCTCCAACACCGAGCCGCTGCTGCGCCTCAACGTCGAGGCCAAGGACCCGGCCCGGATGGCCGAGCTGCGCGACGGCGTGCTCGCCGTCGTCCGCGGCTGAGCCCCGCGCCCGCGCCCCGCGCCCCGGTACGGCCGGGGCCCGTGCCCGGTGCCCCGGCCGGTAGGGTTGCCTATCGGCCGGGGCACCGCCGCGCCACCCCCCGACTTACCGGCTTCTGACCCTTGGAGAGCCCCATGAAGCTCGAATCCTTCCTGCTGGAGATCCTGGTCTGCCCGCAGTGCCGGGCCGCGCTCACCGAGGGCGGCACCGAGGAGCAGCCCGAGCTGGTCTGCACCGGGACGGACTGCGGGCTCGCCTACCCCGTCCGCGACGGCATTCCGGTCCTGCTGGTGGACGAGGCCCGCCGCCCGGCGTGATCCTGGGGGCGAAGCCCCACCCCGCCAGCCCCAGAGCTCCCCGCCCAGCGCGGCACAGGACAGCAGCCGGAGGCCCGCCGCATGCTCGACGACACCCTGCTCGACGACCCGGCCGCCCTCCAGCGCGCCGACCGCGACCGCGCCCTGCTGGCCCTGGCCGGCTCCGGCGCGCGGGTGCGCACCGCGCTGCGGCTGGCCGACGCGGCCGGGCTGGACCGGCTGCGCCCGGACGGCCGCCCGCGCGCCGTCCTGGTCGCCGGCCACGGCAGCGCCCTGACCGCGGCCGAGATCCTGGCCGCGCTGGCCGGCCACGCCAGCCTGATCACCCCGCTGCCGCCGACCGAGGCGGCCGCCCCGCGCGGCGACCGGGCCGGCGGCCCGCCCGCCTTCACCGCCGGGCTCGGCTGGCAGCTGCCCGGCTGGGCCGGCCCGCTCGACCTGCTGGTGGTCAGCTCCGCGGACGGCGGCGAGCCCGGCCTGGTCAGCCTCGCCGAGCAGGCCTACGCGCGCGGCTGCGCCGTCGTGGTCACCGCCCCGGCGGGCAGCCCGCTGGCCGAGGCCGCCCTGCAGGTGCGGGCGCTGCCGCTGCCGTACGTGACCGGCGGGTCCGCCGAGGACGAGACCCCGGCCGGGGCCGCCGCAGAGCCGGACCTCCCCGCCGAGGACCCGGCCGCGCTCTGGTCCCACCTCACCCCGCTGCTGGCGCTCGCCCAGAAGGTCGGCATCACCCAGCTGCCGTACGACGCGCTGCCGGCCGTCGCCGACCTGCTGGACGCGACGGCCGTCCGCTGCCGCCCCGACGCCGCCGCGTACACCAACCCGGCGAAGGGCCTGGCCGCACGGCTGGCCGGGACCGTCCCGCTGCTGTGGGCCGACGGCCCGATCGCGGGGGCGGCCGCCGCCCGGTTCGCCGCCCAGCTGGCCGACCGGGCCGGCCGCCCGGCGCTGGCCGGCCTGCTGCCGCAGACGCTCACCGCCCACCGCGGCATGTTCACCGGCCAGTTGGGTGCCGGCGCGGACCCGGACGACTTCTTCCGCGACCGGGTCGACGAGCCGGACCCGCTGCACCTGCAGGTCCTGCTGCTGCGGCACGCCCCCGGCGCGGCCGGCGGCGCGGACGACGCGGCGGACGGCCCGGTCGAGGTGCCGGAGGACGACCCGGGACCGCGCAGCTTCGGCGTCAGCCGGGCGCACCGGCTGGCCGGCGCCCACGACGTCCGGCTGACCGAGTACGCGAGCACCCGGCCGGACGCCCTGCACGCGCTCGCCGACCTGATCGCGCTGACCGACTTCGCGGCCGTCTACCTGGGGCTGGCCGCCGCCCAGTCCTGAGACGCGGGGCCCGCCGCCCCGGCCGGCCGGTACGGTAAGCGCTCGACGACACCCCGACAGCGCGGCACGGCCGGCTTCACCCGCGGAGGACCCCGAGCATGAGTACCGAAGGCGGCACCAAGGCACTGGTCGCGGCACTGTCCGCGAACCTGGCGATCGCGGCGGCCAAGTTCGCGGCCTTCGGCTTCACCGGCTCCTCGTCGATGCTGGCCGAGGGCGTGCACTCGGTGGCCGACTCGGGCAACCAGGTGCTGCTGCTGATCGGCGGCAAGCGGGCGCGCCGGGAGGCCGACGAGGCCCACCCGTTCGGGTACGGCCGCGAGCGCTACATCTACGGCTTTCTGGTGGCGATCGTCCTCTTCACCGTCGGTGGCCTCTTCGCCATCTACGAGGGCTGGCACAAGGTCAGCCACCCCGAGGCGCTGGACTCCTGGGGCTGGGCGGTCGGCGTGCTGCTCTTCGCCATCGTCATGGAGGGCTGGTCCTTCCTGACCGCGATGCGCGAGTCGGTGAAGGCCAAGGGCGGCCAGGGCTGGGTGCAGTTCATCCGCACCGCCAAGGCCCCCGAGCTGCCCGTGGTGCTGCTGGAGGACACCGGCGCGCTGATCGGCCTGGTGCTGGCCCTGATCGGCGTGTCGCTCACCGTCGTCACCGGGGACGGCGTCTGGGACGGCGTCGGCACCCTGTGCATCGGCGTCCTGCTGGTGGTGATCGCCGTGGTGCTCGCGCTGGAGACCAAGTCGCTGCTGCTCGGCGAGTCCGCCGACCGGGAGTCGGTGCAGCGGATCCGCGAGGCGCTGGTGGACGGCGAGGCCGTCACCGGGGTGATCCACATGCGGACCCTGCACCTCGGCCCCGAGGAGCTGCTGGTCGCCGCCAAGATCGCCGTCAACGCGGAGGACAGCGCCGCCCGGGTGGCGGCCGCGATCGACGAGGCCGAGGTGCGGGTCCGGGCGGCCGTCCCGATCGCCCGGGTGATCTACCTGGAGCCCGACGTCTACAGCGCCGAGAAGGCCGCCGCGGGCGAGGACCCGGCGGCGACCCCGGGCGGGCCGGGGCCCGCGCCCGCGCACTGACGCGCCCGGCCCCCGGGGTTGGGGTCGCGCTTGAGGACCGATCGCATCCGGGGCCGAAAACGGTCATCGCAGGACGGCCGACGGGGCCACCGGTGTAGATTCGTCACCAGAGCCAGAACGTCGCTGCTGATGGCGGTCGATCGGCGGTCCGCACCCGTAGGGTGTGCCCCGGTCGAGGGAGAGAGGTCCTCCGACGGTTTGTGCTGCGCAGCAGGGAACCGGTCCACCACCACGTGACCCGGCCACCCGGCGTAGCCGTGCACCCGTACGGCCCCGCCGCGCCGCGACGGCACACCAGGACCTTGGCCATGCCCCACCCCATCAGCGAGGAGCAGACGCATGTCGACCGACATCACCGGTGACTTCAAGGTCGCCGACCTTTCCCTGGCGCCGTTCGGCCGCAAGGAGATCCAGCTGGCCGAGCACGAGATGCCCGGCCTGATGTCCATCCGCGCCGAGTACGCGCAGTCCCAGCCGCTGGCCGGCGCCCGCATCACCGGCTCGCTGCACATGACCGTGCAGACCGCCGTCCTGATCGAGACCCTGACGGCGCTGGGCGCCGAGGTCCGCTGGTGCTCCTGCAACATCTTCTCCACCCAGGACCACGCGGCCGCCGCCATCGCCGTCGGCCCCGAGGGCACCCCGGAGAACCCGCAGGGCGTGCCGGTCTTCGCCTGGAAGGGCGAGACCCTGGAGGAGTACTGGTGGTGCACCGAGCAGGCGCTGACCTGGCCTGACGGCCAGACCCCGAACATGATCCTGGACGACGGCGGCGACGCCACCCTGCTGATCCACAAGGGCGTCGAGTTCGAGAAGGCCGGCGCCGCGCCGGACCCGTCCACCGCGGACAACGACGAGTTCCGGATCATCCTGGAGCTGCTCAACCGCACCCTCAAGGACACCCCGAACAAGTGGACCGAGGTCGCCGCCACCATCAAGGGCGTGACCGAGGAGACCACCACCGGCGTCCACCGCCTGTACGAGATGCACCGCGACGGCAAGCTGCTGTTCCCGGCGATCAACGTCAACGACTCGGTCACCAAGTCGAAGTTCGACAACAAGTACGGCTGCCGCCACTCGCTCATCGACGGCATCAACCGCGCCACCGACGTCCTGATCGGCGGCAAGGTCGCGGTCGTCTGCGGCTACGGCGACGTCGGCAAGGGCTGCGCCGAGTCGCTGCGCGGCCAGGGCGCCCGCGTCATCGTCACCGAGATCGACCCGATCTGCGCGCTCCAGGCGGCGATGGACGGCTACCAGGTCGCCACCCTGGAGGACGTCGTCGAGACGGCCGACATCTTCATCACGACCACGGGCAACAAGGACATCATCCTGGCCTCCCACATGGCGCGGATGAAGCACCAGGCCATCGTCGGCAACATCGGCCACTTCGACAACGAGATCGACATGGCCGGCCTGGCCCAGCTGCCGGGTGTCGTCAAGACCGAGGTCAAGCCGCAGGTCCACGAGTGGCGCAAGGCCGACGGCCGCACCATCATCGTGCTCTCCGAGGGCCGCCTGCTGAACCTGGGCAACGCGACCGGCCACCCGTCGTTCGTGATGTCCAACTCCTTCGCCAACCAGACGATCGCCCAGATCGAGCTGTTCACGAAGACCGCGCAGTACCCGATCGGCGTCTACGTGCTGCCGAAGCACCTGGACGAGAAGGTCGCCCGCCTGCACCTCGACGCGCTGGGCGTGAAGCTGACCACCCTGACCCAGGAGCAGGCCGACTACATCGGCGTCCCGGTCGAGGGCCCGTACAAGGCGGAGCAGTACCGCTACTGATGCGGTGACGCCGCTTGCCGATGCGGTGACGCCGCCGCGGCGGCGGGCTGGTACGCCGGTGGCCGGCACCCCGGGCGGGGTGCCGGCCACCGGCGTTCGCGCGGCCGTCCGCGGCTCAGGGGACGATGACGTCGGAGGTCCAGCTGCTCCGGTCGGGGCCGAGCGGCGTGGTGTGGGCGAGCATCCAGTCGAGGCCGCCGAGCTGTTCCAGGGAGGCGGGCATGCCCGCCCCGGCGCTGACGGAGACCTCCACGCCGTTCCGCACGGCGACCAGCGGCGGGTTCGGGTCGGTGAACGGGGAGCCGTCCGTGCTGGTGTAGCTCGCGTGGGGCCCGTCCGGGCGCAGGGAGACCGAGACGTTCCTGCCGTCGACCTGGAACATCACCCACAGGGCCCAGGCGCCCACGCCGTCGGTGTCCGGCTGCGAGAGCAGGACGTCGGTGGCCTTGAACGCCTCCGGCAGACCGGTGAACCGCACCGGCAGCGGGACGTTCCAGTGGCCGAACCCGACGTCCCGGGCGGCCCGGTGGAGGATCTCCTCGGTGACGTCCCCGGCCTTGCCGCCGTAACCCGTGATCTCCGCCCAGCGCCCGGAGGCCGTCAGCCAGCGCAGCGTGGGCTGCGGGGAGACACCGGGCCGGGGCCGGCCGGGGACGACCCAGTAGGCCGTGCGCCCGTCGATCGGCTCGGCGTCGACCCTGGCGAGCGCCTCGCCGACGGAGTTCGTCATCAGCGGCTCCTCGCCGGGCCCGTACTGCGAGAGCAGGATGCGCGGGGCGTCCTCGCCGATGCCGCGGGCCTGGGCGGAGATCCCGTGGTAGCCGGTCTCGTAGCCGATGCCCCGCTCGCCGCCGGCCCAGTCGGGCAGCCAGCCGAAGTGGACCTCGGTGGTCAGCGGGTCGACGCCGACCGGGGTCGGTGCGGCGGACGGCGAGGGAGACGCGGACGGGGAGGGCGAACCGGTCGCCGTGGGGGCGGCCGGTGCCGGTGTGCTGGCGGAGCCGCCCCCCGGGGCCACCAGCGCGGTGGTCGTGATCACCGCGGCGGTCACGACGGCGACGGCGCCGACCGCGACGAGCCGGCGGCGGCGCAGCCGGGCGGCGCCCTCGGCGGCGGACCGGCCGGCGTCGAAGCGCGCCGGCGGTGCGGGCCCGTCGGCGAGTGCCGCCAGCCGAGCGGTCAGGTCGTGCTCCTCGGTGGTCATGGCGTCCTCTCGGCGATGGCGGGACGGGGTGAGAGGGTGCCGCGCAGGGTGCCCAGCGCGCGGGAGCTCTGGCTCTTGACGTTCCCGGACGAGCAGCCCAGGGCCTCGGCGGCCTGCTCGATCGACAGGTCGCAGTAGTAGCGGAGCACCACCGTGGCCCGTTGCCGGGGCGGGAGGGCGGCCAGCGCCTGGCGCAGGTCCAGCGAGGCGTCCAGGTCGACGCCGCCGGCCGCCGTGTCCGGGTCGGGCTCCGAGCGGACGGTGCGGCGCCACCAGGAGGAGCGCTGCTCGGCCAGGAACGTGTTCACCAGCACCCGGCGGGCGTAGCCGTCCCGGTTCTCCATCCGGGCGGCCCGCGCCCAGTTCACGTACAGCTTGGTGATCGTCTCCTGGACCAGGTCGTCGGCCCGGTGCCAGTCCCCGCACAGCAGATAGGCGACCTTCCGCAGCCAGCCGCTCCTGGAGGCCACGTACTCCGTGAACTCCTCGTCGCGCGTCTGCTTCGCCATCTGCACCCCCTCTCGTCAGGTCGGCGGCACCGGCCCGGTGCCGCCCACACCTCTAATGCGCGGGTCACCGGAGAACGTTGCACGCGACCTGCGCACGTAGGCTTTCGGGCATGCCCAACGGCCGTTACTCGCTCCACGACACCCACGACCACGTGCTGCTCGGCGAGGAGCGCTTCAGCTGCGCCCCCGGCGCGGCCGGGTGGCGCTACGTCTCCAAGACCTACGCGCCGGACGGCCGGGTCCTCGGGGGCCTCGACCTCACCCTGGACTCGCGGGCCAGGCCGCTGCGGATGGAGGTCAGGGCCGGCGGCTGGCAGGTGCGCGGCGGCGCGGTCGACGGCGTCGCCTGGGTCCGCACCGACGCGGCCGACCCGGGCGGCGAGCACGCCGTGGAGGGGCACGACCGGGCCCACGGGTTCACCGGCAGCTCGCCGGCCTTCCTCGTCGCCACCGCCCGGCTGCTGAGGCTGCGGGAGGGGGCGAGCGCACGGGTGCGGCTGGTCGCCTTCACCGACCCGGTGCTGGCGCCGCGCACCTTCGACCAGGGGTGGCTGCTGGAGGGCGTCGACACGCACGCGACGGACTCGGGGCCGCTGCTGGTCGAGCGGTACCAGGTGGCGGACCTGGAGACCGGGGAACAGCAGGTCGTGCACCTCGCCGGGGACGTGGTGCTGGCGGCGGGCGGGATCGAACTGGAGGAGCTGGCGTCGCCGCCGAACGCCTGGCCGCTGGAGTTCGGGGAGTAGGGGGCGGCCGGCCCGTGCGGGAGGGCGCGGGTCGGCCGGGCTCCGGTGGCCTCGGGCGGTGTCAGGCGGGTGGGGCGAATCCGGTGCCGGCGGGGGGTTCGGCCGGTGCGGCGGGCTTCTCGAACGAGGGGGCGGCGGGTGCGGGCGCCGGAGTCGGCGCGGGTGCGGGCGCGGGTGCCGTCGGAACGCCGAGGACGCGGAGCGGTCGGCCGTCCTGGGCGGTCGGCTGGTGGGCCTGCGCCGGCGCGTGCGGGGGAACGGGCGCCGCGGCGGCGGCAGTGCGCCACTGCTCCTGGGCCCGCGACCACTCCCGCCGCTGGCGTTCGGTGAGCACGGCGCCCAGGTAGGCGGCCGGGTGCAGGCCCGGGGCCACCGGGAGACCGGTCCGGTCGGCTACGTCGTCGGCCAGTCCGGTGGCCATCCGCAGTGCCACGGACCTGTCCAACTGGCCTATGCGGCCGAGCAGTTGGCGGACGGCCAGCCAGAGCGGCTCCGGCACCGCGGAGAGGTCCATCGCGACCAGCTCGCGCCCCATCGACTGCAGCAGGTGCGGGTGCACCGGCGGCAGCGGGGACGCCGCGGCGCCGCCGGGAGTGCGCTCGCGGACCACGACCGTCCCGGCGAAGACGTCGCCCAGCCGTCGGCCGTCCGCGTTCACCATCGAGGCGATCACCGCCGGAACCCCCGTCAGGGCGATCAGCTCCATGAAACCGACCAGTCCCCGCACCAACGAGTGCCGGAACCGCACCGGGCCGCCGTCGCTGCGCACCACCCGCAGGCCGAGCGCCGCCTTGCCGAGCGAACGGCCGTGGCTGAGGGTCTCGACCATCACGGGCACGGCCACCAGGAAGAACACCAGCAGCCCGAGCAGGAGGGCGGCCAGTGCCGCGCCGTCCAGACCGATCAGGGTGATGCTCAGCACGAGCGAGACCAGCAGCAGAGCGGCGAACTCCACGACCAGGTCGAGCACGATCGCCAGCGCCCGGCTCGGAAGCTTCGCCGTCTGCAGGTCGAGGACGACCGCCTCACCCGTCACCAGGTCGCTCAAGACACCTGTCCGTTCACACTCGTGGAGCCCGTGCGGCTCCCTCGTGGAGATCGCCGCGAGCGGCGTGGCCGGGGGAGGGACGACAGCGGACCGGCCCCCACGACCCGCTCTCCGCAGCCTGGTCCGCAGCCGCCAACATACGGCGCGCGGCGGGCGCACGGGAAGTGAGATCCCGGGGGCCGGGACCCCCGTGGCTGCTGGCATGCTGGGCCGCACGTGTCCGTACGTACCCGCCCGCCCGCGACCGCGCCCCTCGTGGCCACCGCCGACCAAGGAGCCGCCGAATGGACCTGGACGTCTTCGTCGCCACCCACCAGCGGGAGTGGGCCCGGCTGGACGCCCTCGCCCGACGGCGCCGGCTCACCGGCGAGGAGACCGACGAACTGGTCACCCTCTACCAGCGCGCCACCGGGCACCTCGCGAAGGTCCAGGCCGCCGCGCCGGACCCCGCGCTGCTGAGCCGGCTGACCGGACTGGTCTCGCGGGCCCGCAGCGCGGTCACCGGTTCGCGCAGCAGCGGCTGGCACGACGTCGCCCGCTACTACGCGGTCAGCTTCCCGGCCGCGCTGTACCGCGCGCGCCGCTGGTGGCTGCCGGTGGCCGTCGTCTCGCTGCTCGCCACCGCGCTGCTCGCCTGGTGGATGGCCACCCACCCCGAGGTGCGCAACAGCCTCATCGCCCCCGACCAGCTGCGGGAGATGACCCGCCCCGGCGGCCAGTACGAGGCGTACTACTCGGACCGCCCGGCGAGTTCCTTCGCCGCCCAGGTCTGGACGAACAACGCCTGGATCGCCGTGCAGTGCCTGCTGTTCGGGATCGCCCTCGGGCTCCCGGTGCTCTGGGTGATGTGGACCAACGTGGTCAACCTCGGCATCGGCATCGGCCTGATGGCCTCCGCCGGCCGCCTCGACGTCTTCCTCGGGCTGCTCGTTCCGCACGGCCTGCTGGAACTCACCGCGGTCTTCGTGGCCGGAGGTCTCGGCCTGCGCCTGGGCTGGACGGTCGTCGACCCCGGCCCGCGGAGCCGCGGAACGGCCCTGGCCGAACAGGGCCGCGTCATCATCGGCATGTCGATCGGACTCGCGACGGTGCTCGCCGTCTCCGGCGTCCTCGAAGCCTTCGTGACGCCCTCCGGCCTGCCGACCTGGGCACGCATCTCCATCGGCGTGCTGGCCGAGGTGGCATTCCTCCTCTATGCACTGGTGCTCGGTCGAAGGGCCGCCCGGTCCGGCGAGGTCGGAGACCTGGACGCGGCCGACAGCGCGGACCTGCAGCCCGTCGCGGCGTGAGGCGATGTGATCCACAGGCCTCTGACCTGCTACTCTTCTCGCATCCCAGCCGAACCATTGACGTGGTCGGGGTGGGCTAGTAGGTTTGAACGGTTGGGACTGACTGGACAACGGTCGGGCCCGGGCGTTAGTGTCTACGACACCGCCGAATCGAGGCGAGCGCGTTTCACGAAATGCGCGCCCTCCGACGAAGCAAATCCCACGGACTGAGCAAGCCGAAAGCTTTGATAAGCTTCGGAGCGAAGTTTGCAGGAAATCCCACCAGCGGGAATTCAGAAAAACGAAGCCGGTAAGAAACGGCCGCGAGGATCTGATAAGCTGGGAACACGAAAGAACGAAGCGCCCGGAGGGCCTGCTGGAAGGCAGACCGAAGGAAGTGTCCGTTCCTTGAGAACTCAACAGCG
>NZ_JBIWPA010000050.1:0-47621 GCF_044768035.1 Kitasatospora sp. NPDC101176 | reverse complement strand
CGAGGGAGTCCAGATCAGGCGTCACAACCGATCTTTGGACTCCCTCGCTTCATGTCATGCGCGCCAGCGAGCCCTTGGCATCAATCATCTAGTCGCGCCAGAGCAGCAGGACGGCGCGGTCGTCGTTGATGTCCCGGGCCACCGTCTCGATCAGGGCCGCCGCCGCACCCGCACCCGCACCCGGCCCGCTGCCGGGTACCAGACGGTCCGCCTCCCCCATCAGCCGGTCCATCCCCTCGGAGAGGTCCCGGCCAGGCTCCTCGACCATGCCGTCGGTGCAGAGCATCAGCACGTCGCCGCGGTTCAGCCGGCCGCGCACGCCGTCGAACTTGGCGCCGTCGTAGATCCCCAGCAGCGGGCCCTCCGCCTCCTTGACCTCCCAGTGCCCGGCGCCCGCCAGCCGCTGCATCCCGGGCAGGTGCCCTGCCGACAGCAGCTCGTACTCGCCGGTGTCCAGGTCCAGCACCAGGTGCACCGCGGTGGCGAAGCCCTCCTCCCACGACTGGCGCAGCAGGTAGCCGTTGGCGGCGGGCAGGAAGTCGTGCGCGGGCAGCGAGCCGACCAGGCCGCCGAAGGCCCCGGACAGCAGCAGTGCCCGGGAGCCGGCGTCCATGCCCTTGCCCGAGACGTCCGCGAGGACCACCTCCAGCAGCCGCTGGCCCGGACCGGTCCGGGCGGCGACCACGAAGTCCCCGGAGAAGGACTGCCCGCCGGCCGGGCGCAGCGCCATGTCCGCGTGCCACCCGCTCGGCAGCTCGGGCACCCGGCTCTGCACCCGCAGCCGCTCGCGCAGGTCGAACAGCATGGTCGAGCCGCCCCACCAGGGCACCCCGACCCGGGCCCGGAACTGGGCCAGCAGCAGGCCGCCCACCCCGGCGGCGCCGACCACCAGGGCCGCGCCCGGGGTCACGCCGTAGGTGTAGGCCTCGGGGTTCTCGCTGGCCACCCGCTGGCCGGTGTGGATCACGGACTCCGCGGAGAGGCCGAGCGCGGCCAGCGCGTACAGCACCACCAGGCTGCCGGGGCGCAGCAGTAGCGCGCCGGCCAGGATCGGCAGGACCAGCGCCGTGGGCGGGGCCCAGGCGGGCATCCAGACGTTGAGCACGATCAGCAGCGGCACGAGCAGGGCGAGCGCGCAGAGCACCGGCCAGTCGGCGGCCCCGCCGCGGAAGTAGTCGACTCCGGCCGTGCGCAGCCTTCGGCGGGCCCGGCGGAGCACCATGCGCAACCGGGCCGTCACGGGCGCGGACGCCTTGGCGGCGCCGGGCCTCGTCGCAGTCGTCTGGGGCGGTGCGCCCGGCGGTCTGCCAGCCATGGGGCCCGACCCTATCCACGGGTACCGCCCGGCGTCGACGGCTCGGACGGTGGCGAATGCGCCGTGGCGCGGGCCGGTCAGCCGGTTTCGGCCGATCGGCGCCGCGGCGGGCGCGACGTCAGGAGGCGTGCGCCGGTTGGGCGTACGAACCACACGGGCGGCGCACGCGCCCCGCGCGGGGCGTCGATCGCACGCCGGGGACCTGTGTCCGATGACACAGGCCGGCCGGGCCGCGGACCGCTCGGGCCGCTCGGGCCGCCGGACGCGGCGGTGGGCAGCGTCGGCGGGCGACAGACGACAGACGACAGACGACGACGGCCGGCCGCACGCGAAGGTGCGACCGGCCGTCGGAGGAGGGTGGACGGGGAGGGATCAGCCCTGCGGGTGGTGGGCCGGGATCGGCGGGAGCTCGCCGGTGGTCTCGTACTCGCTCAGCATCTCGATCCGGCGGGTGTGCCGGGGCTCGCCGCTGTAGGGGGTGTTGAGGAAGATCTCGACGAACTTCGTGGCCTCCGCGAGGGTGTGCATCCGGCCGCCGACGGAGATCACGTTGGCGTTGTTGTGCTCGCGGCCGAGCGAGGCGGTCTGCTCGCTCCAGGCCAGCGCCGCACGCACGCCCTTGACCTTGTTGGCGGCGATGGCCTCGCCGTTGCCCGAGCCGCCGATCACAACGCCCAGTGCCTCCGGGTCGGCGGCGGTGCGCTCGGCGGCGCGCAGGCAGAACGGCGGGTAGTCGTCCTCGGCGTCGTAGATGTGCGGCCCGCAGTCGACCGGCTCGTGGCCGGCCTCCTTGAGCCACTCCACGAGGTGGTTCTTCAGTTCGTATCCGGCATGGTCGGAGCCCAGGTACACGCGCATGCCATGAGTGTGGCATGCGCCTGGCCCCGGGCTCCGCACAGGGCCGGGCGCGCCCGGCGCCCCTGACGCCCGGTTCGCCGGGAAGGGCCTCAGCGGCGGCCGAGGAGCTTCCAGGCGAGCGGGAGGGCACCGGCGGCGAGGACGGCCTTCAGGGCGTCGCCGACCAGGTAGGGGTAGAGGCCGAGTTCGGCCGCCCGGGCGAGCGGGACGTGCAGCGACAGGGCCAGGTACGGGACACCGACCGCGTAGACGGCGAGGCTGCCGAGAACCATCGTGACGGCGGTGTTGACCGGGGTGCGGTCGGCGCCGCGGCGGGCCAGCGCGCCGGTCAGGCCGGCGGCGAGGACGAAGCCGAGCACGTAGCCGAGCGAGGGCATCGCCCAGCCGGAGGTGCCCTCGGCGAACCAGGGCATGCCCGCCATGCCGGCCAGCAGGTAGAGGCCGAGCGAGGCGACGCCGCGGCGGGTGCCGAGCGCGGTGCCGACCAGCAGGGCGGCGAAGGTCTGGCCGGTGACGGGCACCGGGGAGCCGGGGACGTTGACGGACAGCTGGGCCGCCACACCGGTCAGTGCGGCGCCGCCGGCCACCAGGGCCAGGTCGCGGGCCTGGGCGCCGAGGCGGGTGGTCGCGGACGGCAGCAGGTCGGCGAGGACGGCGCGGCGCGGTATCGGGGTGGTGGCAGTGGCCATCGGGGGTCTCCTCCGGGAGGGTGCTCAGGTGAGTGAACACCTGTGAACCTACGTGGTGATCCACTCCGCCACCGCCACGGTTTCGGACAAAGCCCCGCCCTCGACCGTTGTCGGGTCCGGCCCATTCCGGCCCAAACCGACGGCGAGTGACCACCCGGTCGCACCTGGTGACCGTCCGGACCACATGGTGGGCCCGGCGCCGACCACGTTGGCATGACCCGAGGTGTCCCCGGATATTGGACAACTCATGCCGCATTCCGCACAGTCTGGAACCAACCCTATGGCCCCCACCTCCGCGCCCACCGCGCCCGGGACCACCGACACCGGCGCTCCCCCGGCCTCCGGCCAGCAGCTCTCGCACGGCCTCAAGCAGCGCCACCTGTCGATGATCGCGCTGGGCGGGGTGATCGGCGCCGGCCTGTTCGTCGGCTCCGGCGCGGGCATCGCGGCCGCCGGCCCCGCGATCATCCTGGCCTTCACCCTCTCCGGCCTGCTGGTCATGCTGATCATGCGGATGCTCGGCGAGATGTCCGCCGCCCGGCCCGCCTCCGGCTCGTTCTCGGTGCACGCCGAGAAGGAGGTCGGCCCCTGGGCCGGGATCACCGCGGGCTGGATGTACTGGGTGATGCTGTGCTGCGGCGTCGCGGCCGAGGCCACCGCCGCCGGGAAGATCGTCAACGGCTGGGTCCCGGGCGTCTCCGCCTGGGTCTGGGTCGGCCTGTTCATGGTCTTCTTCTGCGCCAGCAACCTCACCGCCGTGAAGAACTTCGGCGAGTTCGAGTTCTGGTTCGCCACCATCAAGGTCGCCGCGATCATCGCCTTCCTGGTCCTCGGCGGGCTCGGCGTGGCCGGGGTGCTCGGCCCCGGCTCCCCCGGCACCGACAACCTGACCGGCCAGGGCGGCTTCCTGCCCACCGGCGTCAGCGGACTGATCGTCGGCCTGCTGGCCTCGGTCTTCGCCTACGGCGGCCTGGAGACGGTGACCATCGCCGCGGCCGAGTCCGACGATCCCAAGAAGAACGTCGCCAACGCGGTGCGCACGGCGGTGTGGCGGATCGCGATCTTCTACATCGGCTCGATGGCCCTGGTCGTCACCCTGGTCTCCTGGAAGGACCCGGCGGTCGTCGCCGACGGCCCGTACGTGACGGTGCTGCGCCACCTGGGCGTGCCCGGCGCCGGGACGATCATGGAGGTGGTGGTGCTGATCGCGCTGCTCTCCGCGATGAACGCCAACATCTACGGCGCCTCCCGGATGGCCTACTCGCTGGTCGGCCGCGGCCAGGGCCCCAAGGCGCTGGCCAAGGTGAGCGGCGGCGTGCCGCGCCGGGCGGTGCTGGTCTCCTGCCTGTTCGGCTTCGGCGCCGTGCTGGCGGCCAAGTTCTGGCCCGACACCGTGTTCACCTGGCTGATGAACACCACCGGTGTGGCCATCCTGGTGGTCTGGCTGTTCATCTGCATCGTCCAGCTGAAGATGCGCCGCCGGCTGGAGCGCGAGGCGCCCGAGCTGCTCACCGTGAAGATGTGGGGCTACCCGTACCTGACCTGGGTGGCGATGGCCGCCGTGGTCGGCATCCTCGGCCTGATGACCACCACCGAGGGCAACCGGGAGCAGCTGTACGCGGCCGGGGTGCTGGTCGTCCTGCTGATCGTCGCCGGCCTGGTCAAGCAGCGCCGGGACGCCGCCGCCCGCTGAGCCCGCACGCACGCCCGGAGGCCCGGTACCGCTGGTCGGTACCGGGCCTCCGGGCGTGCAGGGGCGTCGCCTACTCGAAGGACGGGCCCGCCGTACGGGTCCGCTTGATCTCGTAGAAGCCCGGGGTGGAGGCCACCAGCAGGGTGCCGTCCCACAGCCGGGCCGCCGCCTCGCCCTTGGGGGCCGGGGTGACGACCGGGCCGAAGAAGGCGACCCGCTCGCCGACCGCGCCCTCGACCGCGATCACCGGGGTGCCGACGTCCTCGCCGACCAGGGTGATGCCCTCCTTGTGCGAGGCCCGCAGCGCCTCGTCGTACTCCTCCGTGTCGGCCGCGTCGGCCAGCTCGGCGGGCAGGCCGGCCGCCACCAGGGCGGCCCGGACGGTCTCCCGGTTCTGCGGCAGGCCCTGGTTGTGGAAGCGCAGGCCGAGCTCGGTGTAGAGCCGGCCGAGCACCTCGTCGCCGTGCTGCTGGGCGGCCGCTATGCAGACCCGCACCGCTCCCCAGGCGTTGTCCAGCAGCTCGCGGTAGTTCTGCGGCAGGTCGCGGTGCTCGTTCAGCACCGACAGGCTCATCACGTGCCAGTTCACGTCCACCGGGCGCAGCTGCTGCACCTCGATCAGCCAGCGGGACGTCATCCACGCCCACGGGCAGGCCGGGTCGAACCAGAAGTCGGCGGTCTTGCGCTCAGCGGCAGTCGTCACTGCGGTCGTCCTTCGTGAGTGCTAGTGGATCGGGGAGGTGTTCCACCCCGAGCAGCCCAACACCCCGCGCGTGCCGCTGATTCCGGCCCGCCACCACGGCTGTGCAATGGTACCGGCGCCGGAGGGCGTGAAAGGATGCCCCTGCGGGGCGCGGACACCGCGTGCCGAGACCGCACCACCCACAGACGCACCACCGTGCGAGCCGGACAAAGGAGTACCGCCGTGCCGGGCAAGAACCTGAGCCGCGACGAAGCCCAGCAGCGGGCCAGCATCCTGGCCGTGGACGGCTACCGGGTCCGGCTGGACGTGACCTCCGCCCCCGATCCCGCGGCCGCCGTCTTCCGCTCCACCACCACGGTCGCCTTCCGCTGCTCCGAGCCCGGCGCCGCCACCTTCCTCGACCTGCTCGCGCCCGCCGTCCGCTCGATCACCCTGAACGGCCGCACGATCGACCCGGCCACCGCCTACGACGGCGCCCGCGTGCACGTCGACGGCCTCGCCGCCGAGAACGTCCTCACCGTCGAGGCGGACTGCGCCTACAGCCGCACCGGCGAGGGCCTGCACCGCTTCACCGACCCGGTGGACGGCGAGACGTACCTCTACACCCACTACGAGCCGGCCGACGCCCGCCGGGTGTTCGCGACCTTCGAGCAGCCCGACCTGAAGGCCCCGTTCACCTTCACGGTGACCGCCCCCGCCGCCTGGGACGTCCGCTCCAACGCCGTCCACGAGACCGTCACCACCGAAGGCGCCGCCCGGACCTGGGAGTTCGCGCCGACCAAGCCGATCTCCACCTACCTGACCGCCGTCGTGGCCGGCCCGTACCACGTCGCCGCCGACCACTACAGCCGCGAGCTCGCCGACGGCACCACCCTGGACGTCCCGCTCGCCGCGCTGTGCCGCAAGTCCCTCGCCCGGTACTTCGACGCGGACGAGATCCTCGGCGTCACCAAGCTCGGACTCGACTTCTTCCACGAGGAGTTCGACTACCCGTACCCCTTCGGCAAGTACGACCAGGTGTTCGTCCCCGAGTACAACATCGGCGCCATGGAGAACCCGGGCTGCGTGACCTTCAAGGAGGAGTTCGTCTTCCGCTCGAAGGTCACCGACGCCGCCTACGAGAGCCGCGCCAACGTCATCCTGCACGAGATGGCGCACATGTGGTTCGGCGACCTGGTCACCATGCGTTGGTGGGACGACCTGTGGCTGAAGGAGTCCTTCGCGGACTTCATGGGCTCCTACGGCCTGATCGGCGCCCGCACCCGGTACTCCTCGGCCTGGGTCACCTTCGCCAACCAGCGCAAGGCCTGGGCGTACCGGCAGGACCAGCTGCCCACCACCCACCCGATCACCGCCGACATCCGCGACCTCGAGGCCGCCAAGCTCAACTTCGACGGCATCACCTACGCCAAGGGCGCCTCCGTCCTCAAGCAGCTGGTGGCCTACGTCGGTTCCAAGGCCTTCTTCGAGGGCGCCCGCCGCTACTTCAAGCGCCACGCCTTCGGCAACACCGAGCTCACCGACCTGCTGGACGTGCTGGAGGAGACCAGCGGCCGCGACCTGCGTTCCTGGGCCGCCGCCTGGCTGCAGACCGCCGGGGTCAACTCGCTCACCCCGCAGCTCACCACCGACGCCGCGGGCCGGATCACCGAGCTCGCCGTCGTCCAGGACGGCGACGTGCTGCGCCCGCACCGGATCGCGGTCGGTCTCTACGACCGGGACCCGGACGGCGCCCTGGTGCGCTCGGAGCGGATCGAGCTCGACGTCACCGGCGCGCGCACCGTCGTCGCCGAGGCCGTCGGCCGCCCCCGCCCGGCTCTGGTCCTGCTCAACGACGACGACCTCACCTACTGCAAGATCCGCTTCGACCCCGACTCGCTGGAGACCCTGCGCGCCGGTCTCGGCGACATCCGCGACGACCTGGCCCGGGCGCTCGCCTGGTCCGCCGTCTGGAACCTCACCCGGGACGGCCTGATGCCGGCCCGCGACTACGTCGCCCTGGTGCTGCGCTTCGCCGGGCGGGAGGGCAACATCGGCGTGCTGCAGTCGCTGCACCTCCAGGCGAAGACCGCCGTCGACCTCTACGCCGACCCGGCCTGGCGGGCCGAGGGCGGCCGCCGGCTGGCCGACGGCGCCCTGCACGAGCTGCGCGCCGCCGTCCCCGGCAGCGACCACCAGCTGGCCTGGGCCCGCTTCCTGGCCCAGACCGCGGGCGGCGCCGAGCACCTCGGACTGGTCCGCGGCCTGCTGGCCGGCAGCGCCCGGATCGACGGCCTGGACGTCGACCAGGAGCTGCGCTGGGCGCTCTGGCTGGCCCTGGCCGCCGCCGGCCAGGCCGGGGACGAGGAGCTGGCCGGCGAGCTGGCCGCCGACAACACCGCCAGCGGGCGGCGCCAGTACACCCAGTGCCTGGCCGCCCGGCCCACCCCGGAGGCCAAGGCGGCCGCCTGGTCGGCCGTCGTCGACTCGGACGAGCTGCCGAACGCCCTGGTCGAGGCCAACATCGCGGGCTTCTCGGTGGCCGCCCACCGCGACCTGACCGCGCTGTACGCGGCGCCCTACTTCAAGCTGCTGGAGCGGGTCTGGTCCGAGCGGACCATCGAGATCGCGATGCGCATCGTCGCCGGGTTCTTCCCGCGGGCCCAGACCGGCGAGCCGACCCTGGCCGAGGCGGACGCCTGGCTGGACGGCCACCCGCAGGCCGCTCCGGCGCTGCGCCGCCTGGTCCTGGAGTGCCGCGACGACCTGGCCCGCGCCCTGCGGGCGCAGGCCTGCGACCGCGCCTGACGGAGCTGCGAGGGGCCCGCCGTGTCCGCACGGCGGGCCCCTGCGCGCACCCCGGCCGAGCGGCGCCGGGCGGATCGGCCGGGGTGCGCACGGGCCGGGCGGATCGGCCGGGGAGCTGGTCGAGGCCGCCCGGCCCGCGGGTCAGCCGCGGCGCAGGCCGCGGTCCAGGGCGGCGATGGCGCTGCCCTGCGCGTCGTCGCCGTCCAGCGACCAGACCATCACGCCGCCCAGGTCGTTCCGGCGGACGTACCGGGCCTTCTGGGTGAGCACCTCGGCGGTGTCGTAGCTGTAGA
Organism: Kitasatospora sp. NPDC101176; assembly: GCF_044768035.1. Lineage (NCBI taxonomy): Bacteria > Bacillati > Actinomycetota > Actinomycetes > Kitasatosporales > Streptomycetaceae > Kitasatospora > Kitasatospora sp. NPDC101176. Next base: position 39,283 of record NZ_JBIWPA010000050.1, on the reverse strand, counting down.
AGGTGGAGCCGTCGTACTTCCACGACGCACCGTGGTCGCGGTCCCAGTAGACCTTGCCGGGCAGGGCGTTGACCTCCTTGTAGGAGCGGTCGGGGGCGGCGGCGGTGGCGCTCTGGTAGAGGCCGCCGCGCCCGCCGGCCGCGACGCCCGTCCAGCCGTGGCCGTACAGCGGGGCGCCGAGCACCGTCTGCTCGGACGGCAGGCCGCGCTCCTGGTAGTGCACGACGGCGGCGTCGGCGCTGCGCCGGCGCGGCTCGGGGTCGGTCGGGTCGGAGTACAGGTTGGCCTGGTGGTTGGCCGGGCCCGTGCCCTCCCAGGGGCCGTGCAGGTCGTAGGTCATCACGTTGAGCCAGTCCACGGAGTCACTCAGCGCGGGCAGTTCGAGCCGGTCGGCGACGGTCTCGTTGGCGGCGACGGCGGCGGTCAGCAGGTAGTGCTTGCCGCCCTTGCCGTGCTTGCCGCCCCTGGCGCCGAGTTCGTCGAGCTGGCGGCGGAACTCCTGCATCAGCAGGGTGTAGTTGCGCCCGTCCTCGGGGCGGACCACGTTGCCCGGGTCCCCGCCGCCACCGGGGTACTCCCAGTCGATGTCGATGCCGTCGAAGACGCCCGCGGCCGCGCCGGCGCCGCCCTCCGGGGAGCCGGGCAGGACGGGCAGGTCGCCCTTGAGGTAGAGGTCGATGCAGGAGGAGACGAACTTCTTGCGGGCGGCGTCGGTGGCGGCCGCGTCGGAGAAGTACTTGGACCAGCTCCAGCCGCCGAGCGAGATGACGGTGCGCAGCTGCGGGTTCTTCGCCTTGAGCTTGCGCAGCTGGTTGAAGTGGCCCTTGAGCCGCTGGCCGGGGGTGTCGGCCACGCCGTCCACCGAGTCGGCGGCGGAGAAGGCGCGCTGGTAGTCGTTGTGGGCGTCGCCCTGGCCGGGGGCGTCGGTCTCGTAGCAGGTGCCGTCGGCGGAGACGTTGCCGAAGGCGTAGTTGACGACGGTGAGCTTCCCGGCCTGGCCGGACTCCTGGACCCGCTTGGCGGAGCTGTCGGCGCCCCACTGCGTGAAGTAGCCGACGCGCTGGCCCTTCAGCTTCGGGCCCTGGTGGGCTTCGGCGGCGTTGGCGGTGGCGGGGGCGGCGAGCAGCGCGGCGACGGTGGCGGCGAGCAGGGCTGAGGCGCGAGTGGGCATACCGGACCTGTTCTCTGAATCGGCGTCAATTGGTCTGGACCAGCTGGCATAGAGGTTTAGTCCATGACGGGCGCACCGCACAAGGGGCGGGGCCGGGAGACGCGGCATGCAGAAGGGGCCGGACCGCGTGGTGCGGTCCGGCCCCTCAGGCCTGGCGGGGTGCTCAGCCGATCAGCGAGCGCAGCACGTACTGCAGGATGCCGCCGTTGCGGTAGTAGTCCGCCTCACCGGGGGTGTCGATGCGGACGACCGCGTCGAAGGTGACGTCGCCGGCGGTGACCCGGACGGTCTTCGGGGTGCGGCCCTCGTTCAGCTCGGTCACGCCGGTGAAGGAGAAGGTCTCCTCGCCGGTCAGGCCCAGGCTGTCGGCGTTCTGGCCCTCCGGGAACTGCAGCGGGAGGACGCCCATGCCGATCAGGTTCGAGCGGTGGATGCGCTCGTAGGACTCGGCGATGACGGCCTTGACGCCGAGCAGCGCGGTGCCCTTGGCCGCCCAGTCGCGGGACGAGCCGGAGCCGTACTCCTTGCCCGCCAGCACGACCAGCGGGATGCCGGCGGCCTGGTAGTTCTGCGAGGCGTCGTAGATGAACGACACCGGCGCGTCGGCCTGGGTGAAGTCGCGGGTGTAGCCGCCCTCGGTGCCTTCCGCGATCTGGTTGCGCAGACGGATGTTGGCGAAGGTGCCGCGGATCATGACCTCGTGGTTGCCACGGCGCGAGCCGTAGGAGTTGAAGTCACGCTTCTCCACACCGTGCTCGGTGAGGTACTGCGCCGCCGGGGTGCCCGGCTTGATGTTGCCGGCCGGGGAGATGTGGTCGGTGGTGACCGAGTCGCCCAGCTTGGCCAGGACGCGGGCACCGGCGATGTCGGTCACCGGGCTCGGGGTCTTGGCCATGCCCTCGAAGTACGGGGGCTTGCGGACGTAGGTGGACTCGGCGTCCCACTCGAAGGTGTTGCCGGTCGGGACGGGCAGCGACTGCCAGCGGTGGTCGCCGGCGAAGACGTCCTGGTAGCCCTTGTCGAACATGGCCTCGTCGATGGAGCCGGCGACGACGTCGGCGACCTCCTGCTCGGACGGCCAGATGTCGGCGAGGAACACGTCGTTGCCGTCGGCGTCCTGGCCCAGGGCGTCGCGGGTGATGTCGACGTTCATGTTGCCGGCGAGGGCGTAGGCGACCACCAGCGGCGGGGAGGCCAGGTAGTTCATCTTGACGTCCGGGTTGATCCGGCCCTCGAAGTTGCGGTTGCCGGAGAGCACCGAGACGACGGCGAGGTCGGCCTCGTTGACGGCGGCCGAGACCTCCTCGGGCAGCGGGCCCGAGTTGCCGATGCAGGTGACGCAGCCGTAGCCGACCAGGTTGAAGCCCAGCTTCTCCATGTACGGGAGCAGGCCGGCCTTCTCGTAGTAGTCCATGACGACCTTGGAGCCGGGCGCCAGGGTGGTCTTGACCCAGGGCTTGACGTGCAGGCCCTTCTCCACGGCCTTCTTCGCCAGCAGGGCGGCGCCCAGCATGACGGAGGGGTTGGAGGTGTTGGTGCAGGAGGTGATCGAGGCGATCACGACCGCGCCGTTGTCGATCTCGTAGGTCGAGCCGTCGGGGGCGGTGACGGCGGTCGGCTTCGAGGCCTCGGCGGCGTAGGTCGGCAGCGCCTCGGCGAACCGGGCGGCGGCCTCGGCCAGGATCACGCGGTCCTGCGGGCGCTTCGGGCCGGAGATCGACGGGACGACGGTGGAGACGTCCAGCTCCAGGTACTCGGAGTAGACCGGCTCGACCGACGGGTCGTGCCAGAGGCCCTGCTCCTTGGCGTACGCCTCGACCAGGGCGAGCTGCTGCTCGTCGCGGCCGGTGAGCTTCAGGTAGTTGATGGTCTCGGCGTCGATCGGGAAGATCGCACAGGTCGAGCCGAACTCCGGCGACATGTTGCCGATGGTGGCGCGGTTGGCCAGCGGGATCGCGGTGACGCCCTCGCCGTAGAACTCGACGAACTTGCCGACCACACCGTGCTTGCGCAGCATCTCGGTGATGGTGAGCACGAGGTCGGTGGCGGTGGTGCCGGCCGGCAGCTGGCCGTTCAGCTTGAAGCCCACCACGCGCGGGATCAGCATGGAGACCGGCTGGCCGAGCATCGCGGCCTCGGCCTCGATGCCGCCGACGCCCCAGCCCAGCACGCCCAGGCCGTTGACCATGGTGGTGTGCGAGTCGGTGCCGACGCAGGTGTCCGGGTAGGCCTGGCCGTTGCGGACCATGACCGTGCGGGCCAGGTGCTCGATGTTGACCTGGTGGACGATGCCGGTGCCCGGGGGGACGACCTTGAACTCGTCGAACGCGGTCTGGCCCCAGCGCAGGAACTGGTAGCGCTCCTTGTTGCGGCCGTACTCGATCTCGACGTTCTGGACGAAGGCGTCCGGGGTGCCGAACTTGTCGGCGATGACCGAGTGGTCGATGACCAGCTCGGCCGGGGCCAGCGGGTTGATCTTGGCCGGGTCGCCGCCCAGCTCCTTGACGGCCTCACGCATGGTGGCGAGGTCGACCACGCACGGCACACCGGTGAAGTCCTGCATGATCACGCGGGCCGGGGTGAACTGGATCTCCTGGCTCGGCTGGGCGTCGGCGTCCCAGTTCCCGAGCGCGCGGATGTGGTCGGCGGTGATGTTCGCGCCGTCCTCCGTGCGGAGCAGGTTCTCCAGCAGCACCTTGAGGCTGTACGGCAGCCGCTCGGAACCCTCGACGGCGGAGAGCTTGAAGATCTCGTACGACTCGTCGCCCACCTGCAGCGAGCTGCGGGCGTCGAAGCTGTTCGCGGACACGACTGACTCCTTCTGGGTGCTTCGTGCTATATCCGGCCGTCAGGGTGGTAAGGTCGGCCTTACTTAGGCTTACCTTGCCTGCTGTACCGGCGAGCGCCTCTCGGTAAGTATCTTGATATCGAGATATATCGTAAGGGGCAGTTATCTCGATGTCGAGATAAACCATAGTGCATGCTGCCGTCTTCACCACCGCAGGCATGCCCGGGCGGACGTCGGTGCAGCTCAGCGGCCGTCCGGACCGCGGCGGCGGCGCTCCAGCCTGATCAGCCAGACGAGCCCCGCCACCACCGCGGCGGCCACCAGCAGCACCGCCACCAGCTCACCACCGGAACCGCCGGTCGGCGACGGGGCCACATCGGCCAGCAGGATCGTCGTCATGCCATCTCCTCCTCGTTCCGCACCGGGCCGCCCCCTCGGACGGCCCCCAGACCCAGCACCAGCATCAGCAGCACCGGGAACTCCAGATAGGCGTGGTAACTGGCCACCGCCGCGTACAGCGCCCGGCCCTGCGCGTAGTCCACCGCGAAGAGCACCGCCAGCAGCCCGCCCGCCGCAGCGCCCAGCGCCCAGGGCCGCCCGCCGCGCAGCGCCGGCACCCGGGCGTCGAACCCCTCCGCCGCCTCCGGCGCGTACCGCGGCAGGAACCACACCCAGACCACGTAGTGCATCGTCTGCAGGAAGGCGAACACCGCCAGGAAGCGCAGGCCCACCCCCGGCGTCAGCCACGCCGGCGGGGTGTAGGCCGCCACCAGCCGGCCCGTCCAGCCCTGGGCGCCCCGCGCCAGCCAGCGGTCCAGCACCCCGCCCAGCAGCAGCGCCGGCACCACCAGCACCCACCCCGCCTGCAGCACCAGGAACGCCGTGCGCCCCCGGGTCAGCCGGCGCGACCACTCCCACAGGAACAGCAGCGGCACCACGTTGTGCAGGTGCGCCAGCACCACGAAGTGGTACGCCGGGAACGCCAGCGACGCCGAGGCCGCGACCGCCAGCACCAGCCCGGCCGCCGCCAGCGGCAGCCGCCGGCCGCGCAGCCCGTACCGGCAGGCCGCCGCCAACAGCCCGTAGGCCAGCAGGATCTCCGCCCGCTGCGCGAGCGGCGAGGGCGGCAACAGGCGGCAGACCACGATCCCGGTCACCAGGGCCAGCAGCAGCCGCAGCAGCGGACCGGCCAGCACCGCGGCGAAACGGCCCGCCACGTAGCGCAGCTCCAGGACGTTGTGCAGCAGCCCGAAGGCCGCGAGACCCAGCACCGCCAGACCGGTCGGCGCCCGCAGCGCCAGCACCAGCGCCGCGGCGGCCGCCAGCGCGAAACCCGCCAGCGGCGCCGCACCCAACCGGGCGGCGGCCCCCGGCGCGGGCCAGAGGGCCGGGACCGCGGCCGGCCCCGCACCCGGTACGACGTCGGTGGCCATGGTCCCCTCCCCGTGGCACGATCCCCGCCGTGCCCTACGCCCTCGCCCTGGGCCTCACCCTGCTGGTCGAGGTCCCCGTCTACACCGCCGCCCTCACCCGGGCCGGCGGCATCCGCCCCGGCCGGGCGGCGGCCGCCGCCGTCCTGGTCAACCTGGCGACGCACCCGCTGCTGTGGAGCTCCCTGGGGCACTTCTCCGCCGGGCCCGCCGCAGCGTACTGGACGGCCTTCGGGCTCGGCGAGGCCGCCGTCTGCGCGGTCGAGGCCGCCCTGCTGGCGCCGCTCGCCGGGACGTCGGTGCGCGGCCCGCTGCCCTGGGTCGCCGCCGCCACGGCCAACGCCGCCTCCGTCCTGGCCGGGCTGCTGCTCGGGCGGTAGGGCCCGCGGCGCCGGGTGTCGGTACGGTGGGCCGTCGAACCGCAGGTAGCCGCGGAGACGCGCTGGAACGGGCCGGGGGCCGACCGATGATCGTGGTGGACGCATCCGCACTGGTGCTGGCACTCGCCGACGGGGGCGAGCGCGGGGCCGCCGCCCGGGCCGAACTCGCCGCCGACCCCGACTGGACGGCCCCCGAACACGTCGTCGTCGAGGTGATGCAGTCGCTGCGCGGCCTCTACCTCGCCAGGGAACTGACCGCCGACCGGGTCGCCGAGCTCACCCGCGAACTGGCCGGGCTGGCGATCCGCAAGGTCGAGGTGGCACCGCTGCTCGCACGGATCTGGGAGCTCAGGGACAACCTCACCCCGGACGACGCCGCGTACGTGGCCGTCGCCGAGCTCCACGGGGTGCCGCTGGTCACCGCCGACCTGCGGCTGATGCGCGCCAGCGGGCCGCGCTGCGAGATCCGGGGGATCCGGCGGGCCGCGGACCGGGCCTGACGGTGCCCTCGGCGGCCCGGCCGCGTTAGCAGGGTGTCCGTCGTCCTGCCCGTGGGAGGCCCCCGATGCCCGCTCCGTTCGCCGCCGCGCTGCTGCCGCTCGCCCTGCTCGCCCCCGCCGCGTCGCCGGTCTCCCTCGTCGAGGCCGACTTCGACCCGGCGACGGCCTTCGTCCCGCCCGCCGCCGTCAGCTACGCGGACGACCTCGTGCCGTACGGCTCGCACGCGACCGTCGTCACCGACCGCTCGACGCCCGGACGCACCGTGCTCACCGTGACCGTCACCGGGCTCGCGCCCGGACACGAGTTCCCGGCGCACCTGCACACCGGCGCCTGCGGGGCCGACCCGGCCTCGTCCGGGCCGCACTACCAGGACGCCGTCGACCCGGTGCAGCCGTCGACCGACCCGGCCTACGCCAACGACCGCAACGAGCTGCGGCTCGTGCTGCGCACCGACGAGCAGGGCGACGCCACCGCCTCGGCCGCAGTGGCCTGGCAGCCGCGGGCGGGCCAGGCCCGCTCGCTGGTGCTGCACGCGGGCACCCCGGCCGGCCCGCACGCGGCGGGCGACCGGGTGGCCTGCGTCGGGCTGGAGAAGTAGCCCCCGGGCCCGTGCGCGGGCCGGGGTGGCCGGGGTGGCCGGGGCGGGGCGGGATCCAGGGCCGGGGGCGGGGGCGGGGGCGGGGTTGAGCGTCGTCAGGAACCGAGGGTGGCGACGAGGACCGCCTTGATGGTGTGCAGGCGGTTCTCGGCCTGGTCGAAGACGACGGAGTGCGCCGACTCGAACAGCTCGTCGGTGCACTCCAGCTCGGTCATGCCGGTCGCCTCGTACATCTGCCGGCCGACCACCGTGCCGAGGTCGTGGAACGCGGGCAGGCAGTGCAGGAACTTCACGGCCGGGTTGCCGGTGGCCCGGACGGTGTCCATCGAGACCTGGTACGGCTTGAGCAGCTCGATCCGCTCGGCCCAGACCTCCTTGGGCTCGCCCATCGACACCCAGACGTCGGTGTAGAGGAAGTCCGCGCCGGCCACGCCCTCGGCCACGTCCTCGGTGAGCGTGATCCGGGCGCCGGTGGAACCGGCCAGCGCCTCGGCCGCCTTGCGGACCTCCTCGGCCGGCCACAGCGCGCGCGGGGCGACGATCCGGATGTCCATCCCCAGCAGGGCACCGGTGACCAGCAGCGAGTTGCCCATGTTGGAGCGGGCGTCGCCGAGGTAGGCGAGGGCGACCCCGGTGAGCGGCTTGGTGGTGTGCTCGGTGATGGTGAGCACGTCGGCGAGCATCTGGGTCGGGTGCCACTCGTCGGTGAGGCCGTTCCAGACCGGGACGCCGGCGTGCGCGGCCAGCTCCTCGACGACCTCCTGGCCGTGGCCGCGGTACTCGATGCCGTCGAACATCCGGCCGAGCACCCGGGCGGTGTCCCGGATGGACTCCTTGTGGCCGATCTGCGAGCTGGCCGGGTCGAGGTAGGTGGTGGAGGCGCCCTGGTCGTGGGCGGCCACCTCGAAGGCGCAGCGGGTGCGGGTCGAGGTCTTCTCGAAGATCAGCGCGATGTTCTTCCCGCGCAGCCGGGGCTGCTCGGTGCCCGCATACTTGGCCGCCTTGAGCCCGGCGGCGAGGTTCACCAGGAAGCGGAACTCCTGGGGCGTGAAGTCGAGCTCCTTGAGGAAGTGCCTGTTCCGGAGGTTGAAGGCCATACCGGGCTCCTGGGACGACGGGACGTACGGGAAAGCGGCAAGTGTATACGACGTTCAGAATTTCTATACAAAGCGGGGGTGAACGAGGAGGGAGACCGGACGGACTCCCCCCTCGTACCAGTCTGCCCAGTCCTCGGTACCAGTCCGCCTGGTCCGCGGTACCAGTCCGCCCGGTCCGTGCCAGGGACGGCCCCGTCGGCGGACTACAGGCGCGGATCCACCGGCTCGGACTCCAGTGCCAGCACCGCGAACACCGGCTCGTGCACCCGCCACAACGGCTCACCGGCCGCCAGCCGGTCCAGCGCCTCCAGACCCAGCGCGTACTCGCGCAGCGCCAGCGACCGCTTGTGCCCCACCGACCGCTCGCGCAAGCGGTCCAGGTACTCCGTGTAGTCCGGGCCGTAGACGATCCGCAGGTACTCCCGGCCGCGCACCTTCACGCCCGGCTGCACCAGCCCGCCCGGACGGCCCTCGCCCCGCGCGGTGCGCACCAGCGAGGCCAGCGGCTTGACCACCATGCCCTCGCCGCCCGCCGCGGTCAGCTCCTCCCACCAGGCCGTGGCGGCGGCCAGCGAGGCCTCGTCCGCGGTGTCCACCAGCAGGCGGCCGGTGCGGCGCAGCAACGGCTCCCGGGATTCCCCGGCGTGGGCGCCCCCGGCCTCCCCCGTGCGGGTGCCGTCAGCGGCGTCCGGCACCCGGGACGCGTCCCCGCAGGCCGCCTCGTCGGCGTCCACCAGCCGGTCGATCCAGGCCAGGTGCTCGTCGTGCGGACGCACCGCCAGGTTCGCCCCCTCCGCGGCCAGCACCTGGAACGGCGCCAACCGGACGCCCGACAGGCCTTCGGTCGGCCAGCAGTAGCGCCGGTACGCCTCGGTGAACGCCTCCGCGTCCGCCGCCCGCCGGCGCTGGCGGCCGGTCAGCTCCGCCACGTCCAGCCCGCGGCCGGCCGCCCGCTCCAGCGCGGCCAACGCCTCCGGCAGCGCCGCGCCCGCCGCCGCACCGACCGCCGCGTACTGGCGGCGCAGCAGCTCGACGGCCTTCAGCGACCACGGCATCAGCTCGGCGTCCAGCAGCAGCCAGCCGGTGCCCAGCTCGTCGAAGAGACCCGACCGCTCGGCGGCCTCCCGCACCCGGCCCAGCACCGCGGCCGTCAGCTCCTCGTCGGCGAGGAACGCCCGGCCCGTCCTGGTCCAGACCGCGCCCGGGCCGGCCACGCCGAACCTCCGCTCCAGCTCCCCGTCGTCCCGCGACACCAGCACCACCGCGCGCGAGCCCATGTGCTTCTCCTCGCAGACGAGGTGCCGCACGCCGTCCGCGCGGTAGCCGGCGAACGCCTCGTACGGGTGCTCCAGGTGACCGTCCCGGCGGGAGGCCGCGCTCGGCGCCATGGTCGGCGGCAGGTAGGCGAGCAGCCGCGGGTCCAGCGCGAAACGGCTCATCACCTCCAGCGCCGCGGCGGCGTTCTCCTCCCGCACCGCGACCCGCCCGTGCAGCGCGGTCTCGACGCTGCGCCGGCCCGCCACGTCGGCGAGGTCCAGCGGACGGCCGTCGCGGGCGCCCGGCGCGTCGCTCACCAGCGGCCGCACCGGCGCGTACCACTCGCGCTCGGCCGGCACGCCCACCACCTCGCGCTCGGGGTAGCGCAGGGCCGTCAGGCTGCCGCCGAACACGCAGCCGGTGTCCAGGCAGAGGGTGTTGTTGACGAAACCCGCCGTCGGCACCGGGGTGTGGCCGTACACCACCAGCGCCCGGCCGCGGTACTCCTCCGCCCAGGGGTAGCGCACCGGCAGCCCGAACTCGTCGGTCTCGCCGGTGGTCTCCCCGTACAGCGCGTGCGAGCGGACCCGGCCGGAGTTGCGGCCGTGGTAGCGCTCCGGCAGACCGGCGTGGCAGACCACCAGCGCCCCGCCGTCCAGCAGGTAGTGGCTGACCAGACCGCGCATGAACTCCCGCGCCTCGGCCCGGAACTCCTCGGACTCCCCGGCCAGCTGGTCCAGCGACTCCTGCAGGCCGTGGGCGACGGTGACCTTCTTGCCGTCCAGCGCGCGGCCCAGCTTGTTCTCGTGGTTTCCGGGCACGCAGAGCGCGTGCCCGGACGCGACCATCCCCATCACCAGGCGCAGCACACCCGGCGTGTCCGGGCCGCGGTCGACCAGGTCCCCGACGAACACGGCGGTGCGGCCCGCCGGGGGCACCGCGTCCACCGGGCGGCCCCGGGCGTCCCGGGTCAGCGTGTAGCCGAGACGGGTCAGCAGGGTCTCCAGTTCGGAACGGCAGCCGTGGATGTCGCCGACGATGTCGAACGGGCCGGTCAGGTGGCGCAGGTCGTTGTAGCGCTTCTCCAGCTCGATCCCGGCCGACGCCACCTCGGCCGCACCGCGCAGGACGTGCACCTTGCGGAAGCCCTCGCGCTCCAGACCCTTGAGCGAGCGGCGCAGCTCGCGGTGCTGGCGGGGGACGACGTGCGCCGCCAGCCGGCGGTCCGGACGGCTGCGGTTGCGTTCCGCGCACACCCCGGGCGGGACGTCCAGCACGATCGCGATCGGCAGCACGTCGTGGTCGCGGGCGAGCTGCACCAGCCGTCGCCGCGCCTCCGGCTGCACGTTGGTGGCGTCCACCACGGTCAGCCGGCCGGCCGCGAGGCGCTTGCCGACGACGTAGTGGAGGACGTCGAAGGCGTCGGCGGAGGCGGACTGGTCGTTCTCGTCGTCGGCGACCAGACCGCGGCAGAAGTCGGAGGAGACCACCTGCGTGGGCAGGAAGTGGCGCCGGGCGAAGGTCGACTTGCCCGAGCCGCTGGTGCCGATCAGGACGACCAGGGAGACGTCGGTGACGGGGAGACGGCGGGCGGCCGTCCCCTCCCCGGCTCCTTCGATCCTTCCGTCGGTGGCTTCGTCGGTCATCGGGGATCGCCTCCTTCGGGCGTGGTGGGGGTGCCGGGCGTGGTGCGGAGCGTGGTGGGGGTGGCCGGAGGCGTGGGGGTGCCGGGCACGGCGGGTACGTCGGGGGCGGCGGGTACGGCGGGAGCGTCGGGGGCGGCGGGTACGGCGGGAGCGTCGGGGGCGGTCCGGAAGAGCGCCAGCTGGGTCGGCGCACCGACCTCCCCGTCCTCCGGACCGACCGGGCGCAGCTCCACCGCGTACCCGTACGTGGCCGCGACCCGCTCGGCCCAGTCGCGGAACTCGGCCCTGGACCACTCGAAGCGGTGGTCGGCGTGCCGGACCGCGCCCGCCGGCAGGCTCTCCCAGCGCACGTTGTACTCGACGTTCGGCGTCGTCACGACCACCGCACCGGGCCGGGCCGCACCGAACACCGCGTACTCCAGCGCGGGCAGCCGCGGCAGGTCCAGGTGCTCGATCACCTCGCACAGCACCGCCGCGTCGAAGCCCTTCAGCCGGGCGTCCGTGTAGGTCAGGGCGCCCTGTTCCAGCGTCACCCGGGCGGCCTGCCGCTCCGGCAGCCGGTCCAGCCGCAGGCGACGGGCCGCCGCCTGCAGCGCCCGCGCGGACACGTCCAGGCCGAGGACCGCCGTGAAGCGGGGGTCCTTCAGCAGCTCACCGACCAGCTCGCCCTGGCCACAGCCGAGGTCCGCCACCCTGGTCGCGCCCGTCTCGCGCAGGGCCAGCAGGATCGCGGCACGCCGCTGCTCGGCGAGCGACGGCGGCTTCGGGCCGTCCGGCACCACGGTCGGGTCCACGGCCTCGCCGGTGAGGGGCCCGGACACCCCGGGCCGCTCCCCGAAGCGGCCCCCCGGCCGCTCCCCGCTGTCCGGGCGGTCCTCCTCCAGCGGGCGGTCGTCGACCGCGTTGTCGATCTCCTCGGGGGTGCGGTCGTCCGCCTCCGCGAGCCGGGCCAGCTCCAGGCGCTCCATCGCCGCGCGGGTCAGCGACCAGCGCCGGGACAGGTAGCGGCGGGCGATCAGGGCGCGCTCCGGGTGGTCCGCCAGCCAGCCCTCGCCCGCGGCGAGCAGCTTGTCCACCTCGTCCGGCGCGACCCAGTAGTGCTTCGCACCGTCCAGCACCGGCAGCAGGACGTACAGCTGCTGCAGGGCGTCGGCCAGCCGCACCGACTCCGAGGCCAGCGCGAGCCGCACGTACCGGGACCCGCCCCACTGCGGGAAGGCCTCGTCCAGGGGAACGGTCCGTGCCTCGACCCGCCAGCCCAGCGGCTCGAACAGCCTGGCCACCAGCTCCGGGCCGCCGCCCTCCCCCGCACCGTTCGCCGGCACCGCGGGCAGCTCGATCCGCAGCGGGCGCGGCCGGTCCGCCAGCCCGGGCCGGGCCGGACAGTCGCCCTTCATCGCCGACCGGAACACCGTCCGCAGCGCCACCGCGAGCAGCGAGGACGCCGCGTAGGGGCGGTCGTTGACGTACTGGGCGAGCGCGAAGTCGGGCGAGCCGCCGCGGCCCTTGCCCCGGCCCCGGCGGACCAGCGCGATCGGGTCGACGTCCAGCAGCAGCGCCGCCGTGCAGACGTCGTCGCCCGCCTCGGGGTAGAAGACGTGCGCCTCGCCGTGCGACGTCGCGAAACGCTGGACCTTGTCCGGGTGCTTGTGCAGCAGGAAACCGAGATCGGTCGCGGGGCTCCCGGCGCTGCCGGTGGTGGAGATCGACATGAACACCCGCCCGAGTATCGCCGAGCGCGCGGGGGCCCGGCACCCGGGTTTTCACCCGCCGGGCGGCCTGGTCGGCGGTCTCCGGACCGGCCCGACGGGCCGGTCCGGCACCACCGCGACCCCCGCCGGGCGCCGTGTCCGCACGATGGGCGTGTTCGGCAGCCCGGGCCCGCATTGGCTAACGTGCACGATGTGACTGCTGAATCCACCTCCCTCCCGAACGGCGCCGTCGCCGCAGGTCTGGCCACCATCGCCGCCGACGGCACCGTCCTCGACACCTGGTTCCCCGCCCCGGCTCTGGCCGCCGAGCCGGGCCCGGCCGGCACCGTCCGCCTGACCGCCGAGCAGGCCGAGGCCGAGCTCGGCGCCGGCGCGGCCGAGGCGCTGCGCGCCGACGCGCGCCGCGGCGTCGAGGTGGTCGCCGTGCGCACCACCATCGCCTCGCTCGACGAGAAGCCGCTCGACACCCACGACGTCTACCTGCGTCTGCACCTGCTCAGCCACCGTCTGGTCCAGCCCCACGGCCAGAACCTGGACGGCGTCTTCGGTCTGCTCGCCAACGTGGCCTGGACCAGCATCGGCCCCGTCCCGGTGGACCAGGTCGAGCAGGCCCGCCTCGCGGTGCGCGCCCAGGGCGGCCAGCTCGCCGTGTACGGCATCGACAAGTTCCCGCGGATGACCGACTACGTCGCCCCGAGCGGTGTGCGCATCGCCCACGCCGACCGCGTCCGCCTCGGTGCCCACCTGGCCGCCGGCACCACCGTGATGCACGAGGGCTTCGTCAACTTCAACGCCGGCACCCTCGGCACCTCGATGGTCGAGGGCCGGATCAGCGCGGGTGTCGTCGTGGGCGACCACAGCGACATCGGCGGCGGCGCCTCGATCATGGGCACCCTCTCCGGCGGCGGCAAGCAGGTCGTCTCGGTCGGGCAGCGCTGCCTGCTCGGCGCCAACGCCGGCATCGGCATCTCGCTCGGCAACGACTGCGTCGTCGAGGCCGGCCTCTACGTGACCGCCGGCACCCGGGTCACCACCCCGGACGGCACGGTGGCCAAGGCCGTCGAACTGTCCGGTCAGGACAACCTGCTGTTCCGCCGCAACTCGCAGACCGGCGCCGTCGAGGTCATCGCCCGCTCGGGCTCCTGGGGCGGCCTGAACGCCGACCTGCACGCCCACAACTGACCTGCGGGCGCACGCCGTCGGGGGGCCCGGAGCCGAGACCGCTCCGGGCCCCTCCGCGTGGGCCCGGCGCCGTCAGGGCTTGCGGTGGCGCCCCGGCGCCCGGCGCGGCTGCGCCGGCCAGGCCGACCGCACCACGCCGTCACCCCCGATGCCGTACAGGATCCGCTGCGCCGCCGCATAGTCCTCGGCGACGGCCTCGGGCAGCCACTGGTAGCCGTCCCAACGCACGATCAGCCGCGGCTGCGCCGGCGCCACGTGCGCGCCGCGCCCCCGGCCCGCGTCCCCGCCGCCGTGGATGCCGTCGTGGATGCCGTCGCGGGTACCGCCGTGGCTGCCGTCGCCTTCGGTGACTCCGAGCCCCACGGCCCGCAACTGCCCGACCGGCCGCCGTCGTTGTTCCCGCCTCGCCGCCCACTGGGCCAGCGGCTCCTCCTCGTCCATCGCCCCAGTCTGGCCCCTCGACCCCGGTGCGGGGCAGCCGAATCACCCTCCCGAGCGACACCCCGACGCAGCCTGACGCGCCGCCCGTGCCGGCGGCCGCCGCCCTTCCCGGGCCTCACCCGGACCGGCCCGCACCGGGACGGCGCCGGGCCCGTCGGCGCGGCGCCGAGGGCCCGGCGGTCGGCCCGGGGAGCCGTATCCTCGCCGAGTGGACCGGCTGGGCGCCCTCCGCGGGCTCCGGCCCGTCGAAGCACTCGATGAGCAGCTCGCCGCGCAGGTCGTCCAACTCCTCGACCGCTCCCGCCAGTAGGGCCTGCACCCACGCTTCCAGGGATCCGTTCGCCAACGCGGCGTTCGGCACCCGGCTGACCGGTGGCGGCCCCATCACCTCCCACCCCGACCCGCCGTCCGCGCGGAACAGCAGCCGGTACCAGGAGGGCTGCCAGTACGGCTTCTTCAACGAGGATCAACTCCCGGTGTCGTCTCGGTCGGTGAGCCCCTCCGGGGCCGGCCGTGCGGAGCCGGACCGGCCCCGGAGGGGGTGGGGGCCGGACCGGGGCGCCGCGGGGGACGCTCCGGACCTGCTCGGCGCAGCCCGGACCCCGCCGGGCTCAGCCCGTGGGCCCGCTCGGTGCAGGGGCGAGCTCGGCGGCCAGCCTGCTCAGCTCCGGCCCGTACGCGGGGTCGGTCAGCGCGGCGGCGAACTGGGCCCGCAGGTAGGCGGCGGGGTTGCCGGTGTCGTACCAGGTGCCGTCGATGACCTGCCCGTAGACGGCGCGCCGGGCCGCGTACGCGTTGATGGCGTCGGTCAGGTAGACCTCGTCCTCCGGCTTCTCGTGCCACCGGCGGGTGAGGTCGCGGATCTCGTCGACGATGCCGGGGGTGATCACGTACCCGCCGATGGCCGCGAAGGAGGAGGGGGCGTCGACCGGCTTGGGCTTCTCGACCAGACCGGTGATCCGCAGCGAGCCGTTCCCGAGGTCCTCCTTCACCACCGGCACGCCGTAGCGGTAGGAGTCCTCGGGTGCCATCGGCATGAGCGCGAGGACCGGCGCGTTGGTCTGCTCGTACGCCCGGATGAGCTGCTGCGCCCGGGGCACCTCGGCGACGAAGACGTCGTCCGGCCAGAGCACCAGGAACGGCTCGTCGCCGAAGTGCCGGGCGGCGTTGAGGACCGGGGTGCCGTTGCCGTACGGGCCGTGCTGGTACAGGTAGCTGATGTGCCCCTTGCGGGACAGCTCCCCGATCTCCTCCACCGCGTCCGCGAAGGCGGCCTTGCCGTCGCGGCGCAGCTGCTCCACGAGGACGGGGTTGGGGCGGAAGTGTTCCTGGATCAGGCTCTTGTCACCCGAGACGACGATGGTGATGTCGGTGACGCCGGAGTCGACGAGCTCACGGACGGTGTGCTCGATGACGGGCTTGTCCCCGACGGGGAGCATCTCCTTCGGGGTCGCCTTGGTCATGGGCAGCAGACGGGAACCAAGGCCGGCGGCCGGGATGACGGCTCGGCGAATCGTCTTGGGAGCCATGTGACCCTCTCTCATGTGCGGTGGTAATGCGCCGTGTTGGCGCGAAGGCCGATCGACGCTACCAGCGATGGAGGCGTGATCGTTTTCGGTGGTCGTGCGGCACCCCACGCCCGACGCCGCACGTCGAGGCCGCACGTCGGAGGCCCGAAGCGGGCCCGCGGGGGCGGCGAGGGCCGCAGGGCCGGCGGGGCCCCCGCGGAGGCCCACAGGTGCCGGCCCGGGGCCGCCCCGCCCTGGGCATGCCAGGGGGCGCGCTTTAGCCCAGGCCGCTCCGCGGCGGCAACCCAGGCTCACCCGGGAGGCTTACGGCCCAGCGGAGTTGGACCGCATCGGGTGGTGCGCGGTGACCGTCCGCCGGAACGGTTCGTTGGGCGCTGCGGCGGGGCGTGCGCCTCCGGTGGCAAGGCGTCTGCCACCCCCGCCGCGCGGCCGGGCCACCGCCGGCCGCTTCACACCGCACTACCGATCCGAAGAGGTCCCGTCATGTCCGAACCCTCTGCCACGCCGCAGCTCCCGAGCAGCTCCACGGTCTCGGGCGCCGGCGCATCGGCCGGGCCCGCCGCGCCCAAGAGCCTGCTGGAGCAGATGCAGGAACTGCTCGCCTCGGTGACCGCGGACATCGCCGAGCTGCAGTCCGCCACCGCGGCCGGCTACCCCGCCGGCACGGACACCTCTGCCGCTCCGACCGCGCCGGGCGCCCGGTAGTCCGGAACCCCCTCCGCCGGCCCACCCTCACCCGGCGGGCCGAGCCGGACCACGAGTATCGGTGAACCGCGACCGGCCGGCGCGGCCTCCGCCCGGCCCGGCCCTGCCGCACGCGCCGCCTCCTCGGCCCGGCTCGCCGCCTTCCGCAGCAGCCCGGTGAGGTCCTTGCACTCCGACACCGCGTCGACGCCGTCGATGCACGTCCAGTAGAGGCTCTCGGTGTCGGCACCGCAGGCCAGCACCACCAGCGTCTCCCCGACGTCCCGCAGGAGCCCGTCGAGCTCCCCCAGGGCCGTGGCCGGGTCACCCAGTTCGGTGAGGCGCCCGGCCCGCCCGCCGTTCAGCACCGCGGCCCTGACCACCGAGCGGTCCAGGCAGACCGCCGCGTGCGCGCCGGCCTCGGACAGCTGTTGGCCGAGACCGGTGAGCCCGTCGTCGTCCAGCTCCGCCAGCCGGGCTCCCACCGCCTCGGTGAGCAGCGCGGCCTGCCGCGCCTCGGCCAGGACGTCCGGTACGTGCCTGGCCTCGGCCAGGGCGTGCCGGGCCCTCCTGATCAGTCGCAACGCCTCCATCGCGGCCACTCCCCTCGCTCGCTGTCGCCGTGGGACCGGCGGCCGCCGGAGGGGCGGTCGTGCGGTCACGGCGAAAGCGTGCGGCGAAGCCGTCGGGCCCGCATCCAGGAATGCGGAAGCTGTGGACAACTCCGGGGTTGTGGATGACTTCCATCCCTCACAAGGGTTGGTCGCTCACGTCCGGGTTGACGTCCGACGGCTCGGCCGGCACCGGGAAGCGGGATTCGTTGCGCTCGATCTTGGCCGCGAGGGCTTCCAACGGGTCCACCCCGACGACCGTGCAGAACTGCACCAGGTACGCGAGGACGTCCGCGACCTCGTCCCGCACCCGGTGGGCGCGCTCCGGGTCGGACATCACCGCGGCCGCCTGCTCGGGCGTCAGCCACTGGAAGATCTCCAGCAGCTCCCCGGCCTCCACGCTCAGGGCCGCCGCCAGGTTCTTCGGGGTGTGGAAGGGCTCCCACCGCCTGGCCGCCGCGAAGTCCGCCAGCCGCCGCCGAAGGCCCTCCATCGTCGGGCCCGAGGGCTCCGGCGCCCCCGGCGATCCCACGGCCCCCGGCGATCCCGCGGGCTCCGGCGATCCAACGGACCCCGGCAACCCCGGCGACGCCGCCGACCCCGCGGATCCCGCAGCGCCCCCGTCCCCCTCAGCAGCCCGGGCCCCCGCAGAGCCCACCGCGCCCCCGGCCCCCGCAGCCCCGGCCGGCTCCGCCGGCCCCGTCACTCGTTCGTTCACCCGTCCAGGTCTACCTCATCCGCCGCCGCTCCCGCCGCGTCCCCCCGCCCGCACTGGGCCGGCACCCGGGCCGCCCCGGACCGCAGCACGGTGTGCCCGGAGTCCGGGTCGCGCCGGCACTCGACCAGCGCGGCCGCGCCCGCGCCCAGGTCGGCCGCGCCCAGCGCCTCCCGCGCCGCCGCCGGTTCCTGCAGCGCGGCCAGGACCCGCAGCTGATTGCGTCCCGACATCTCCCGTGCGAGCCGCAGCAGCGAGGCGGTCTGCTCGGTGGAGAGCCCGGCCCCGAGGTCCTCGGCGAGCACGGTGAGCTGCCGGTGCGCCCAGGGCACCTCGGCGGCCGGGTCGAGGTCGAGCACGCCGGCGCCGGTGAGGAGCACGGCGGCGAAGGCGAGGTGGCGCAGCATCCCGTCGGAGGCCTGGTCGGCACCGGTCCGCCCGAGGACGCCCTCGTCGAAGACCGCGAGGACGCGCTGTTCCGGCCCTTCGCCGCGGTGCGCGAGGGCGAGCCCGAGCAGCGGGTGCGGGGCGGCGGACTGGACGACGCGCAGCAGCTGCCCGTAGCGCCGCGGGCACTCGCCGGCCAGCCGGGCGATGACGGCGGAGACGTTGGCCGCGTTGCTGCGCAACCGGGCCTGCGGGTCGGGGCGGGCCCAGCCCCGCATGAGGGCGGGGACGGGGTGGACGGGGAAGACCTCGCGCAGGGCGGTGAGCAGGTCCTCCGTGGCGGCGAGGACCAGACGTTCGCCCGGGGAGGAGCCGGCGACGCGCAGCGGGAGCTGCGCGCTGATCATGGTGCCGCTGGGGAAGGGCGCCCGGATGTCGCCCTGGCGGGTGTCGTTGTGCCAGCAGACGTTGACGCGCCGCTTGCGGACGTCCTGCTCGCCGGTGTCGACGAGGGTGCGGCCGTCCAGGGTGAGCGATTCGCGGGCGATCCGGACCGGGCCGTCGGTGCGCATGACGACGTCGAGCCGGATCCGGCCGTGCGGGGAGCGGACGGTGCAACCGAGGATGATCGCGTCCCGCCCGTGCGGGACGCAGCCGGCGAGGCCGCCCCGGACGGGCTTGGCGAGGGGGCCGGTCCGGTCCGGCAGTCCGTCGAGGGAGCCGGCGACCTCCTCCCCGAGGGCGAGCCGGGAGAGCACGGCGAGGGCGTCGAGGGCGTTGGACTTGCCCACCCCGGCGGGCCCGTGCAGGACGGTGAGGGGGGCGAGCGGCAGGACGGCCCGCCGGTAGGACTTGAACGAGGTGAGCCGGAGCTCCTCGACCGTGGGGCGTGTTACGGGCGGCCGATCGGGCCCCGGGGCGCCCGGTCGGAGGTGGGCCGGCGCGGCGGGCCGGGTGGCGTCGCGGTTCACCCGTCGGACGTTAGCCGCAGCCCGGTCGGCAGAAACGTGCCTGCTCGGCAGATTCATCCCAACGTGGCGGACCCGCCCGGTCCGGTGACCGACCGCGCAGCGCCGGGCGGCCGCCGACCGCCCACGCCTGCGCCTGCGCCTGTGCCTGTGCCTGTGCCGTCATCGACGGCGTGGGCCGCGCCGTCACCGGAGGCCTCGGCCGCGGCGTCCCGGCCCCGCACCGCTCAGCGCCGGTAGGCGGCCACCGTCACCGAGGCGGTGACCTCGACCGGGTCGGGCAGCCCGGCGAGGGCCTCGGCGAGCCGGCCGGGGTCGGTGTGCCAGGCGCTGGGACCCATGCCGACGACGGTGCGGACCTCGTCCGGGCCGAGCCGCAGGGTGAACTCGACCTGCCGCTGCCCGGCCGGGGTCAGGTGGGGGTTGAGCTTCTCGTCGATCCGCCGCTGCTTCTCCTCGTCGACCGACAGCAGCCCCAGCGCGTCGACGAGTTCGCGCAGGTGGCGCGAGGTGGGCGAGACCAGCAGCAGGGTGGCGCCGGGTCGCAGCACCCGGCGGATCTCGGGCCCGTTGCGGGGTGCGAAGACGTTGAGCATCAGCCCGGCGGAGGCGTCCCGCAACGGCAACGGCCGCCAGGCGTCGCAGACCACGGCGCCAATCCGGGGGTGGGCCCTGGCCGCGCGGCGCAGCGCGTACTTGGAGATGTCCAGGGCGGCGCCGGCGCGGTCGGGCAGGGCGTCGAGCACGTGGGCCAGGTAGTGGCCGGTGCCGGCGCCCAGGTCGGCGACGAGGCCGTCGGGGTCGGCGGCCCCGGCCTCCTCCGCGAGGGCCTCGGCGATGGGCCGGTAGTGGCCGGCGGCGAGGAAGTCGGCGCGGGCGGCGACCATCTCCGCGGTGTCACCGGTGCCGGTGTGGGCGTCGCCGGCGAGGAGGCTGACGTAGCCCTGCTTGGCGAGGTCGAAGCTGTGTCCGGCGGGGCAGCGCAGGGTGCGGTCGTGCCGGGTGAGGGCCTGCGCGCAGAGGGGGCACGCCAGGTAGTGCTCGATGTCCTGCAGCAACGTTCCGTCTTCTCTCGCCGTTCGCCCCGCGCACCCGCGGACCCGCAGGTCCCCGGACGCCCCGGGGTCCTGCTGGCCCGGTGGCCCTGGGCAGCCAGCCTAGGCCCTCCGGGCCGACCGGGCCGGAGCCGTGCCCTCGCACCTGCCCGCCCCCGGTTCGGTCTGCCCGGCGACGACGGCGCGGCACCGCTCCCCGACCGCTCCCCGACCGGGCTACCCGACCGGGATCCGCCCCCGCTCCGCCGCGACGCGCAGGGCGAGCGCGGCGAGCGCCTCGGGCGCACCGGCCCGGCCGCGGATGCCGGGGAAGGCGTTGACGTCGACGATGACGGGCTCCGCCGGGCCGTCGAGCAGGTCGACGCCGTAGACGTCGAGCCCGAACACCTCCCCGACGCGCAGGGCGAGCGCGGCCCGGTCGGCGGGCGGCTCCCAGTCCTCGGCCGGCCCCGACTTCCCCGAGCCGGAGGCGAGTTCGGACTGCCGGCGGGCCGCGAAGACCTGCCGGTCGACCACCCACAGCTTCTGGTCCCAGCCGGTCCCCGGGACGAAGGGCTGGGTGACGACGGGCTCGTCGGGCCAGCGCGCGGCGAGTTCGCGCAGCCGGTCGGGGTCGTCGACCCGGGCGACCAGGTCGTGCCGCCTGCTGTGCCGGCTCTTGACCACGAACGGGTAGGCGGGGGCGACGAGTTCGGCCAGCCGGCCGGCGTCACCGGTGGCCGCGAAGGGGAGCCCGGCGCCGCGCGCGAGCTCGGCCATCCGCACCCGGTCCTGGCAGAGTTCGGTCGCCGCGGCCGAGTTGACGACGGGCGCACCGCGGCGCTCCAGCTCCCGGGCGAGCGCGAGTGCCTGCGGCGTGCGGGCCTTGAGCAGGTAGGCGTCCGCCGACGCGTCCGCCGGTCCGGCGGGGTCGACGGCCAGCACCTCGTGCCGGCGCCCCAGCAGTGCGGCGGTCGCCGCGAGCACCGGGTGCCCGGGGTCGCCGGTGATCAGCCCGATCCTCATATCGCCCCGCCGAAGTCCCGCGCACCGAAGTCCCGACCGCCGAAGTCACCACCGAACTCGCCGCCGAAGTCCCGGCCCGAGAAGTCCCGACCACCGAACTCGCCGCCGCCGAGGTCCCGGCCCGCGAACTCACCGCCGCCGAGGTCCACCCCGCCGAACCCTCCGCCGGCCGGAACCAGCGCCGGGGCGGGCGCCGAGACGGCCGTCCCGCTGCGCGCGAGCCGCAGCACCGCCCGGGCGACCCTGGACACCGCGTCCGGCACCTTGCGGAAGCTCGGGAAGTCGTTGATGTCCACGACCACCGGCCCGTCCGGTCCGAGCAGCACGTCGACGCCGTACAGGTCGAGTCCGAACACCTCGCCGACCTGCGCCGCGATCCGGGCGACCTCGGCGGGCAGCGGCACCTGTCGTTCGCGGACGCCCTGCCCGGGGTGGATCGGGGAGGAACGTTCCGTCGCGAAGAGTTCCCCGTCGACGCAGTACACCTTGAGGTCGGTACCGGAGTTGGGCACGTACGGCTGGGCGATCAGCAGCCCCTCGCCGGCGAGCTCGGGGCCGAGGTCGAGCAGGTGGTCGGGGCTGGTCACGAGCCGCACGGCGCGCCCGGAGCTGCCGTCGGCGGGCTTCACCACGAGCGGGTACTCGGCGGCGGGGATCTCGGCGAGCCGCTCCCAGCGGGCGGCGGCGTAGGTCACGGGGACGGGCAGGCCGCGGGTGCGGGCGATCACGGAGGCGAGCGCCTTGTCGCGGACGCTCCGGATGGAGCGGACGTCGTTGACGGTGGTGAGGCCGACGGCGGCCGCCGCCTCCAGCAGGGTGAGCCCGGGACCGCCGGACACCGTCTTGAGCACCCAGGCGTCGTGGCTGCCGGCCCGGACCGCCTCGGAGATCGCCATCAGCGAGTCACCGGGGCGCAGCACGTCCACGTGGTGTCCCCACTCGGTGAGCCGGCGCACCACGTCGAGCGGCATGCCGTCCTGCCGGTAGTGCTCCTCCACCAGAAAGCAGAGCCTCATGGGCCTGTCTTCCCCCCTTGCCTTGCCGAGTGCGGACGTCCGCCGTCCCCCTCCGGCAGTTGTGAAGGCATCAGCATGCCACGCGGTGTACACACAAGATCGCTGCGAGCCGGTAAGCGTTCGGCAACAATCGGGCTCCCGGCCCGGTGCCGGGCGGCGGGTGCCGGTCCGGGAGACGCGCGCGGACGGCGGCGGGCTCCGGGGACAAAGCGGTGGCGGCCCCGGCGGGCCCCCTGCTTGGATGCACGCCGTGACTTCTGCCGATCATGATCCCGACCGTTCCCTGCTCGACGCGATCGAGCGCTACTACGACGCCGTGCCGCGCAGCGCCGCCCGGGCCGAGGACTTCGGCCCGCTGACCCTGTTCGTCCGCGAGGGCGCGGGCTGGCCGTACTACGCCCGCCCCACGCTCGGCCACCGGGGCCCGGCCGCCACCGCCGCGGACGTCCGGCGGGTACTGGGGCGTCAGCGCGAGCTGGGGCTGCCGGAGGCGTTCGAGTGGGTGGCCGAGCACGACCCCGCGCTGCGCGCCGCGGTGGAGGCCGCCGGGCTGGTGGTGCACGAGCACCCGCTGCTGGTGCTGGGCCCCGGGGACGAACCGGCCCCGCTGCCCGGGCTGCCGGAGGGGACGCGGGTGCGGGTCCTGGCCGCGGACGCGCCGGAGCTGGCGTCCGCCGTCACCGTCCCGCACCTGGCGTTCGGCGACCCGGGCACCGGGGTGGGCACCGCCGGTGCGGCGGAGCTGGCGGAGGCCGTCGGGCGGATGGTCGCGGAGGGCACGGTGGAGCGGATCGCGGGTCGGATCACCGACGGCACCACCGTGCTGGCCGCCGCGCTGGCGGACGGCTCGGCGCTCTGCGCGGGCCAGCACAATCCGGTCGGCGCGGTCACGGAGGTGGCCGGGGTGGGAACGCTGCCGTCGGCGCGGCGGCGCGGGCTGGGCCTGGCGGTGACGGCCGCCCTGGTCGCGCACGCGCGGGCGAACGGCGTGCGGACGGTGTTCCTGTCCGCGGCCGACGAGGACGTCGCCCGGATCTACCGCCGGGCGGGGTTCCGCCCGTTCGCGACGGCCCTGATCGCCGAACCGGCCCCGGAGCGGTCCGGATCCTGACCTCCCCGGCCCCGGAGGCCGCACGGCGGCCCGACCGCAGAGGTCGGTCGGGCCGGTCGGACGGCCGGCGGGGCGGTACCGCCCCGAGCGCGGGGCGACCGGGACGGGGGCGAAGCGGCGGCGGAAGGACCGGCCGGGACGGGGACGGCCGTCAGTCGTCGTCCTCGTCCTCCGCCCCGCTGACGCCCTCCCCCTCGGCCTCGTCCACCACCCACGCCGACAGCCGCTCGGCGACGCCCGACACCCCGAGCCGGCCCTCCCGGATGGCCCGGGCGAGGCTGCGCACCTCGCGCGCGGTGGTGGCGACGGTGCAGCCGCTGGCGACCAGGTAGGCGTAGGCGACGGCCGTCGCGAAGAGTTCGTTGGTCTTCTCCAGGGCCGGCACCCGGATCAGCTGGTGCATCAGGGCGGCGGCGCGGTCCTGCGGTTCGGGGTAGACGTCGATGTCGAAGATCTCCGCCTGGTGCCGGGTGACGGCCGCGAGCAGTGATCCGTAGTCGGTGACCTGCGGGTCACCGGGGGTGTACTGCTCGGCGGTCATGAGCAGCCACGAGAGGTCGACCTCCAGTTTCAACGGCGCACGTCCTGCAGGTCGCCCGGCTCCCCGAACTCGGCGAGGAAGGCCGTCTCGTACTCCTTCATGAACTGGGCCGCCGCGTCGACGAAGGCCCGCCCCGCCTCGCCCATGTCCTGCTGGACCAGGCGCTCGATGTACTGGTTCATGCTGATCCCCTGCTGCTCCGCCCGTTCCCGGGCCATCTCGGCGGTCGTGGCGTCCACCCGGACGTTCAGCTGCTTCTTACCCATGAATCCCAAGCTAGCGCTGAAGTGCTAGCACAACAAGGGCGCGCGCACCGGCGCCGCACGCCCCGAACGAGCCCCCCGCACCCCCGCACCCCCGTAGGCCCCGAGGCCCCGGCCGCCCGAGCACCCCCTGAACGCGCGACGGCCACGCCCGCGGCGAGGAGCCGCGGCCGTGGCCGCCCGGAGTCGAACCCGGAGCCGGAACCGGAACCGGATCAGAACCGGTCCGGGATCAGAACTGGGTGCTGACCGTCACCCCGCTGAAGTCGGTGGCGGCGTACAGGCTCACGTAGCGGTAGCCCGCGGTCGGGTTGGTCACCGTGATGCTCTGCGCGGTGCCCGGGTTGGTCGAGGAGGCGGTGAAGGCGTTCGGCGAGGCCCAGGTGTCCGCGTTGTAGTACAGGTACGCGGTGCCGGTGCCGCCGGAGGTGGTGACCTTCAGCGTGCTGGTGCCGGCCGGCAGGTAGACGTACAGGTAGTCGAGGTTGCCGGCGGTGGCGGTGCGGCCGGCGCGCGAGCAGTTCTGGCCGAGCGCGTCGGTGCGCTGGTCGGTGCAGGCCGGCGGGGTGGTGGTGCCGGTCCCGGTGGTGACGGTGACGGAGGCCGGGGTGCTGGCGGTCCGGCCGGTGTCGTCGGTGACGGTCAGCGCGACGGTGTAGGTGCCCGCGGCGGCGTAGCCGTGCGACGGGTTCCGCTGGTCGGACGAGGTGCCGTCGCCGAAGGTCCAGTGCCAGCCGGTGATCCGGCCGGGGCCGGTCTGCACGGACCGGTCGGTCAGCGTGACGGTGGGTCCGCTGACGCTCTGGTCGAAGAGCGCGGTCGGGCCGGCCGCGTAGCAGGCGCCGCCGGCGCAGGCATCGAGCCAGGCGTCGAAGTCGGCGTCGTAGCCGGTGCCGATCCCGTTGTAGACGGCGTAGCCGCCCGGGTAGTCGCCGGTGCGGAAGCGGCCGAGCATGGCCTGGACGTCCGCCGGGTGCTTCTCGACCATGTAGCGGACGGCGAGGTAGCCCCACGGGTAGGTGCGCACCGTGTCCGAGTTGTCGTAGGTGTTCTGGAAGACGGTGCTGAGCTTGTAGGTGTGCTTGGCGGCCTCGGCCATCGCCTGGGTGTCGGTGGTGCCGCGGTAGGCGTAGGACTCGTACTCGGCGACGCCCTCGATCCACCAGATGTCGGGCACGGAGATCTCCGTGGAGAAGTTGCCCTTCATGTCGTAGATGCCGTCGAGGTAGTGCGTGTACTCGTGGTTGAGGTTCCACACGTTGGCGGTGAAGCCGTCGTTCCACGACTTCTGGTACATCACGCACACGGCCCGGTTGTTCGGGTCGGTCGGGTCCATGACGGTCTGGCCGCCGTTGTTGGTGGAGTTGCCGAAGATCGCCCAGGAGTAGGTCAGGTAGTCGGCCTGGTTGGCGAAGACCGCGAGGGTGAGGTCCTTGCCGTACGGGTTGACCGGCCCGCCGTCCTTCACCAGGTTGTGGAAGAAGGTGTCCTCACCGCGCAGGCTGGCGCAGACGGCGGCCAGGTCGGCGGGCGACAGCGCCTCGGTCTGGATGGTGCGGTTGTCGCAGACCAGTTGGGCGGGCAGCACGGCCGCGGTGAGCTTCGCCGGCAGGTCGCAGGTGCCGTAGTAGGAGCACTGGCCGGGGTCGAAGGCGTTGGCCTGGTAGGCGGTGTGGACGTACAGCGGGCCGGTGGGGCCGGTGATCCGGGAGGCGTCGAGCACCGCCTTGACCTGGCCCTTGACGGCGGCCTCGACGGCGGGGCCGTCGCCGGCCATCCGGCCGAGGTCGTTGCCCGCGTTGACGTCGAGGTAGGCGTTGGCGGTGCCCAGCAGGTCCTTGTGGTTGATCGCGAAGGAGCCCAGGGCGGTGCCGATGCTCGGGTCGGCGCTGACGGCCCGGACGAAGTCGGTGTTCCAGTTGCCCCGCCACAGTGGCGCGGACAGCACGGAGTTGACGGCCTTGAGCATCTTCGGGAAGGCGTTGTACGAGGCGTCGTAGCCGTTCAGCACCTGCTTGTAGACGCCCAGGTAGGAGCCCTGCAGGTTGGCGCTGTCGGTGAGGACCAGCACCTCGGCGAGCACCGCGCCGTTGTCGTCGGTGACGTCCGTCCAGTGCCGCCCCGCGAAGAAGGCGTCGAGTCCGGCCTTGCTGGCGGCGGTGAGCGCGGCGTCGTAGGGCCCGACCGCGCCCGCGTTGTTGGACTGCACGTAGTAGCCGGCCCGCAGGAAGAGCACGAGCTGGAGGATGCCGGCGGAGTTGTTCCCGGCGTAGGTCGCCGCCAGGCCCTGGTAGGCCTTGGCCACGGTGAGCATCTGCGGTTCCTTGAAGATCCGGCCCGCGTCGGCGCCGGTGACGTTGAACAGCGTGTTGACGCAGTCCGTGGTCGAGCTCTCGAGGAAGGAGACCAGGTCGGAGCCGCTGCGGCTGCCGAAGTCGGCCGGGGTGCAGCTCTGCGCGGCAGCTGCCGTTGCCGCGCCGGCGGCGGCCGCCTTCAACGCGCCGGCCTCCCCGCTCGCGTGGCGGGCGGCGGCCGCGGGTGCCTGCGGGCGGCCCGGGGCGGGCGCGGTCTGCACGGTGGTGCCGGCCGGCTGGCCCAGCACGGCCTGGCCGAGCAGCGCGGGCGGCAGCGGTGCGGCGGCGGGCGCCACGGCGGGCGCCACGGACTCGGCGGGGTCGGCCGTGAGGAAGGCGCCCAGCGGTTGGGGAACGGCGGTGGCGGCGCCGGTGCCGGTGCCCGCCGCCGGTGCGGCGGTGGACGGCCGGGCCGAGGGCCCGGGCGCGGCGAGCGCGGGGACCGGCAGCAGGGTCGCGGCGGTGGCACAGCCGGCGACGACGCCGGCCATGAGCGTGGGCAGGGGTATGCGAAGGCGCACTCTGGGGTCCTTCTCCGTGGGGGCGGTGACTGGACTACTGCCGAGGCATGGGGGAAGTCGACGTGATCCTGCCATCGGGCGCCGCGTCAGAACAATGTCACAGGTCATATGACATGAGGCGCGTCCGGCATAACACCGCCCCACCAGGGGCGTTCGGGGGAACGCCGGAACGAGGACCCGCCGCCCGGACCGCCCGCGGAACCGCCCCGCGCGGCCCGCCCGCCCCGCGACGGCCTACGGCCGGACCGGCCGGTACGTCCGCGCCGCCCAGGCCTGGAAGGTCGGCGAACCGGAGATCAGGTCCCGGTAGGCCGCGGCCGCCGCACCGAACAGCGTCTCCACCACCTCCCCGCTCACCCCCGCGGCCCGCCAGGCCAGCAGGTGGCGGACCCAGATCGGGGTCCCCGCGAGCGGCTTCACCAGCACCTCCGCCAGCGGGCGGGTGGTCGCCTGGACGACGGAGATGCCGAGCCCGGCCGCGATCATCTCCTGCAGCTCCAGCCGACCGCCGAGGAACTCGTGCACGGTCACCGGGGTGAAGCCCGCCGCGGCGCAGGCGCCGTAGAAGACGGCGTGCCAGCCGGCCCCGTCGTCGGGGGTGAGGAACCAGTCCTCCTCGGCCAGGTCCACCAGCGCGATCTCGGTGCGGTGCCGCAGCCGGTGGCCGGCCGGGAGCACCACGAAGGCCGGCTCGGTGACGATGCCGCGGTGCGCGACGGCCGGCGAGTGCCGCAGCTCCCGGCCGGGGTAGTCGACGGCGACGGCGGCCTCGGCGTCGCCCTGCTCCAGCAGCTCGACGATGTCGGAGGAGCGGTAGACGGAGCTCAGCGTGAAGCGCTGCTCGGGCCGCTGGTGCCGGGCCCGGGTGACCAGCCCGGGCAGGATCGGCGAGATCGTCGCGGCCAGACGCAGCTCCTGGCGGACCGGTCCGTCGGGGGCCGTCGGGCGGCGGCCCAGGCAGTCGGCGCGGGTGAGCAGGTCGCGCGCGGCGGCGACCACCTCGACGCCGAAGCAGGTCGGCGCCACGCCGGCGGCCGTGCGCTCGAACAGCGGGGCGCCCAGGTGGCGCTCGATCCGGCGCAGCTGCGTGCTGGTGGCCGGCTGCGAGGCACCGAGCAGGACGGCGGCCCGGCCGACGCTCCCGGTGTCGGCGATGGCGCACAGCACGCGCAGGTGCCGCAGTTCCAGCTCCATGACCCTCCCCCTCGCGCCCCGGCGGACGGCAGTGCAACAGCACACATGACATGTCGGCCGCTCACCTTCGCCCCGCGCGAATCGCCACGTCAAGCCCCTGCCGTGGCCCGGACGGCCGCACCGGCAGCCGCCTTCACCCGCGCATTGCGTCCCCCTGACGGCCCCTGACCGGCCTCTGACCGGCCCCGGTCGGCCTCCGGCCCGCCGCCAGCCCGCGCCCGCCCGGTCACGTCCCCCGGCACCCCGCCGACGGCGCGCCGTCACGGACCCCCGCACCGCCCCCCGGCCCCGGCCCCCGCACCGCCCGACGCCACCCCCCCACCAGGACGAGTGAGACTTGAAGAGTCCTTCATCTTCCGGGACTCTGAACTCTCCTGAGCTTTCCGCGGAGCGGCACCGACCGGTGTGGAGGCCGGCAATGACAGCGATGTTCGACCAGGAGCTGCGCGAGCAGCTCGCCCAGGCCCGCCGGGACCTCGCGGCGGCCCGGGCCGAAGAGGACGCCGACGGCGTCGACGCTTACGAGGGCCGGATCGCCGGACTGCTCCGGCTCGCCGCCCAGCACGGGATCGACCTCCCGCACAGCGCCGACGAGGAGGAACGCAACGAACCCTGACGGCATCCCGCGCAGGGCACCCGACAAGGACGGAGGCGGCACCCGGAGGACCCCGGGCACCGCCTCGTCGTCATGTCGGACCGCGCCGACCGCGGGTCACTGCCCGGCCGGCTCCAGGATCGCGACGCACTCGAAGTGGTGCGTCATCGGGAACAGGTCGAAGGCCCGCAGGGACACCGGCCGGTAGCCGCCCTCGCGGAAGAACGCCAGGTCCCGGGCGAGCGCCGCCGGGTCACAGGCGACGTACGCGATGCGGCGCGCCTCCAGGCCGACCAGGTGCGCGACGGTCTCCCGCCCGGCGCCGGAGCGCGGCGGGTCCAGGACGATCAGGTCGGTGGCGGTGATGCCGGTGCGCGGCAGCAGCGTCTCCACCCGGTCGCACTCGATCTGGACGTTGTCCAGCGCGGCCAGGTTGTGCCGGGCGTCGACCACGGCCTGCTTGGCGGACTCGATGCCGAGCACCGCGCCCTCCTCGCCGACCCGGTCGGCCAGCGCGCCCGCGAACAGGCCCACACCGCAGTACAGGTCGAGCGCGTTCTCGCCCCACTGCGGGTCCAGGCCGTCCAGGACGGCGTCGACCAGGGTGTCCGGCGCCTCGGGGTGGATCTGCCAGAAGCCGCCGTTGCTGACCCGCCAGGTCCGCCCGGCCGCCCGCTCGCGGACGAAGGAGCGCCCGTGCACGCGGTGCACGTCGCCCTGCTCGTCCACCCGGGCGATCGAGACCGGCTTGTCCAGCTCGACCAGCGGCAGCTGGGCGCCGGGGCGCGGGGTCAGCACGACCTGGCGGTCCGAGGAGCCGGTCGCGGCGAACACCTCGACCGAGGCGACGCCCGGCCAGTCCCGGCCCTCGACGCCCAGCTCGGTCACGCCCTCGGCGGCGATCAGGCAGCGGTCCACCGGCTGCACCTCGTGCGAGCGGTGCTTGCGCAGGCCGACCTTGCCGGTCTCCGCGTCCACCGCGTACTGCACCCGGGTGCGCCAGGCCGGCACCTGCCCGGCCGGGAGCTTGCCGCCGACCGGCTCGACGCTGCCGTCCCAGCCCGCCTCGGCCGGGGTGAGCCCGGCCAGCTTGGCCAGCTGCTCGGTGAGCACCTGGCCCTTGAGCTTGCGCTGCCCGCCGGGGGTGACGTGCTGCCAGTCGCAGCCGCCGCACTTGCCGGGCCCGGAGAACGGGCACGGCGGAGCGATCCGCTCCTTGGCGGGCTCCAGGACCTCGACGGCGTCGGCGCGCAGGAACCGGGACGTCGTGGTGCCCTCGGTGACCAGCGCGACGACCTTCTCGCCCGGCAGCGCGTGCCGGACGAACAGCACCCGGCCCTCGTGCCGGGCCACGCAGTGACCGCCGCCGTGCGCGACCGGGCCGACCTCGACCTCGTAGCGCTGCCCGACGAGCGGGTCACCGGACGGCGTCTCGGGCCGGGCCGCCCGGGCGGTGGTGCGCAGCGCCTTCGGCGGCCGCACGGCCTGCTTGCGCGGGGCCTTGCCCGACCCGCCCTTGCCGGCCGACCGGCCCGCCGCGTCCTTGCCCGCGGAGGCCTTACCTGCAGCGTCCCTGCCCGCGGCCGTCCGGCCCCCGCCCTGCGGCGAGGCGCCCTTGCCGGCCGCCGGGGAGCCCTTGCCCGCCGCGGCCGGGGCCGCAGCGGAGCCGCCACGGCCCGTCGACGGCTCCTGCGTCCGCTCGCCCGGGGCGAGCGGCGCGGTGCGCGCGGTGTACCCGTCGCGGTCGGTGGCCTCCGGACGGGACGGCTTGCCCCAGCGCGGCCGGGCTGCCTGCCCGGGCTGGGTGCCGCCCCGACGGGCGCCCTTGCCGGAGCCGCCGGAGGAACGGGGCGGATTGTTGCGGGTCACTGGGAGGAGTCCTTGCTGCGGTCGGAGGGGGCCCCGGTGCTCGGACCGGGGGCGACGGAATCCTTCGACTGTACGGCCTTCGGCGCCCGCGGCTCGCCACGGCGGACGGCACCCGGCGCGGACCAGGCCTTCTGCGGCTTGCGCCGCTCGGAGGACTCCAGCTGCCACGGCACCGAGGTGACCATCACGCCGGGCTTGAACAGCAGGCGCCCCTTGAGCCGCAGCGCGCTCTGGTTGTGCAGCAGGTGCTCGTACCAGTGGCCGACGACGTACTCGGGGATGTAGACCGACACCACGTCGCGCGGGCTGCTGCGGCGCAGGTTCTTGACGTAGTCCAGGACCGGACCGGTGATCTCGCGGAACGGCGAGTCCAGCACCTTGAGCGGCACCTCGATGCCGCGCTCGTCCCACTCCCGGCGCAGCGCCGCGGTGTCCTCCGGGTCGACGTTGACCGAGACGGCCTCCAGGGTGTGCGCACGGGCGAGCCGGGCGTAGGCCAGGGCGCGCAGCGCCGGCTTGTGCAGCTTGGAGACCAGCACGATGGCGTGCACCCGGGTGGGCAGCACCACGTCGTCGGGCTCCTCCGCGGCGGTGAGCTCGTGGGAGACCCGGTCGTAGTGGCGGCGGATGCCCTTCATCATCACGAACAGGACGACCATCGCCGCGATCGCGATCCAGGCGTGGCTGATCTTGGTCACCAGGACGACGATCAGCACGGCCATGGTCATCACCAGGCCGAAGGTGTTGATCGCCCGGCTGCGCTGCATGTGGCGGCGCTTGGCCGGGTCGGTCTCGGTGCGCAGCAGCCTGGTCCAGTGCCGGATCATGCCGGACTGGCTCATGTTGAAGGACACGAAGACGCCGACGATGTACAGCTGGATCAGCCGGTTCGGCTCGGCGTTGAAGGCGACGACGAACAGGATCGCGGCGATCGCCAGCAGGATGATGCCGTTGGAGAAGGCCAGCCGGTCACCGCGGGTGTGCAGCTGGCGCGGCAGGTAGCGGTCCTGGGCGAGGATCGAGCCGAGCACCGGGAAGCCGTTGAAGGCCGTGTTGGCGGCGAGCACCAGGATCAGGCCGGTGACGGCGGCGACGAAGTAGAAGCCGGGCGTGAAGTTGTTGAAGACGGCTTCGCTGATCTGGGCGAGCGCGGTCTTCTGGTGGTAGTCGGCCGAGGAGCCGACGAGCTGCTCGGTCGGGTTCTCGGCCATCTGGACGCCGGTGAGGCGGGCCAGCCAGATGATGCCCATGAACATCACGACGGCGATGCTGGCCATCATCAGCAGCGTGGTGGCGGCGTTCTTGCTCTTCGGCTTGCGGAAGGCCGGGACGCCGTTGGAGATCGCCTCCACGCCGGTGAGCGCGGCACAACCGGAGGAGAACGACTTGAGCAGCAGGAACACCATCGCGAAGCCGGCCAGCGAGTCGTTGCCCGGGGTCGCGGCGAGGTGGAAGCCGGAGCTCTCGGCGGGCATGTCCTGGCCCAGCACGAAGTGCCGGAAGACCCCGTAGCCGACCATGCCGATCACGCCGACCATGAAGGCGTAGGTCGGGACGGCGAAGGCGGAGCCGGACTCCCGCACACCGCGCAGGTTCATGCCCATCAGGATCACGACCACGACGACCGACAGGGTCAGCTCGTGGCCGCGCAGTGAGGGCACGGCGGAGACGACGTTGGCGACGCCCGAGGTGGTGGAGACGGCCACGGTGAGCACGTAGTCGACCATCAGGGCGCTCGCGACGACGAGGCCGGAGTTGGGCCCGTGGTTCACGGTGGCGACCTCGTAGTCGCCGCCGCCACTCGGATAGGCGTGGACGTTCTGCCGGTAGGAGGCGACCACGGCGAGCATCACGATGGCGACGACGAGGCCGATCTGCCACGAGAAGTGGATCGCCGAGGCGCCCGCCACGGACAGCGTGAGCAGGATTTCCTCGGGGGCGTACGCGACCGAGGAGAGCGCGTCCGAGGCGAAGACGGGCAGCGCGATCCGCTTGGGGAGAAGCGTTTCGCCCAGCTTGTCGCTGCGCAGGGCGCGCCCGATCAGGATGCGTTTCGGTAGGTCAGTCGGCATAGGCACGTTAAGGAATCGTAGGGGCTCCCGAGCAATGCTCCGCCGTTTGTCCCCCCCTTCGTCGCGACTGCGTACTACGGACCGGCTAGCGTGTCGGATACGAGCCGACGGGCAACACATGCGTTGCGGGGTCGGCGCCCCACGAGAACGCTCGTCCCGGGATGCCGGGCGGGAAAGGGAGATGAACGGTGTTTGCGCAGGTCAAGAACCCTACGGGACGGGTGAGGTAGCGCCGGTGCACATCGTCATCATGGGCTGCGGCCGCGTGGGCTCGGCCCTCGCGAGAGCTCTGGAGAAACAGGGCCACTCGGTGGCCGTCGTCGACCAGGACCCGACCGCGTTCCGTCGGCTGGGCGCCGGCTTCAACGGGCGCCGGGTGACCGGCGTCGGCTTCGACCAGGACACCCTGCGCGAGGCGGGCATCGAGGAGGCCGGCGCGTTCGCCGCGGTCTCCAGCGGCGACAACTCCAACATCATCGCGGCCCGGGTGGCCCGGGAGAACTTCGGCGTCGAGAACGTCGCGGCCCGGATCTACGACCCCCGCCGTGCCGAGGTCTACCAGCGGCTGGGCATCCCGACCGTGGCGACGGTCCGCTGGACCGCCGACCAGATGCTGCGCCGGCTGCTGCCGAGCGGCTCCGAGCCGCTGTGGCAGGACCCGAGCGGTGGCGTCCAGCTGGCCGAGGTCGCGTACGACCCGGCGTGGGTGGGCCGGCGCATCGGCCTCATGGAGGAGGCCTCCGGCGCCCGGGTGGCGTTCGTCACCCGGCTCGGCGAGGGCGTGCTGCCCACGCCCCAGATGGTGGTGCAGGAAGGCGACCTGGTGCACGTGATGCTGCGCCGGGGCGACCTGACGGCGGTCGAGGCCGCGTTCGCGCAGGCGCCGAAGGAGGAGGGTCACTGATGCGGGTCGCCATTGCCGGGGCCGGTGCCGTGGGCCGCTCGATCGCGGGCGAGCTGCTGGAGAACGGCCACGAGGTCCTGCTGATAGACAAGAACCCCAACTCCATCTCGGTGGAGCGGGTGCCGATGGCCGAGTGGCTGCTGGCCGACGCCTGCGAGATCACCTCGCTGGACGAGGCCGCCCTGCAGCGCTGCCACGTGGTGATCGCCGCGACCGGCGACGACAAGGTGAACCTGGTCGTCTCGCTGCTCGCCAAGACCGAGTACGCGGTGCCGCGGGTCGTCGCCCGGGTGAACAACCCGAAGAACGAGTGGCTCTTCAACGAGTCCTGGGGCGTGGACGTCGCCGTGTCCACCCCGCGCCTGATGTCCGCCCTGGTCGAGGAGGCGGTCAGCGTCGGCGACCTGGTCCGCCTGATGCGCTTCAGCCAGGGCAACGCCAACCTGGTCGAGCTGACCCTGGCGGCCGACACCGAGCTGGTCGGCACCCGGGTGGGCGACGTGGCCTGGCCGCAGGACACCGCCCTGGTGACGATCATCCGCGAGGGCCGGGTGCTGGTGCCGGGCAAGGACGACACCCTGGAGGGCGGCGACGAGCTGCTCTTCGTGGCCGCGCAGGAGCGCGAGGAGGAGCTCGAGGACCTGCTCTCGGCGACCTCCGGCGCCCAGTAGGGCCACCACGACGAGGGCGAGGGCCCGCACCCCGGTGGGTGCGGGCCCTCGCCCTCGGTCCGTCCGTCGCCGGCTAGCCGGCCGGCTCCTCGTCGTCGTCGTCCAGCTGCGCCTTGATCGGCGGCGGCGCCTTCAGCAGGATCTGCCAGGTGACGTACATCGCCAGCAGCATCGGCGGGATGCCGAGGGCGACCTTCAGCCAGCCGAGCAGGTTGACGTTGTGGGTGAAGTACAGCGGGAACAGGACCACCGGCTTGAGGCCCATGATCACCACCCAGGCCCAGGTCGCCTTGGTGTAGGCGGCGAAGCGGCCCGGGTTCTCCTTGCGCCAGGTGAACATCTCGCCGGTGACCGGGCCGAGCATCACGCCGATCATCGGCCAGCGCACCAGGGCGGAGACCGCGAGGGCGA
Source organism: Kitasatospora sp. NPDC101176 (assembly GCF_044768035.1). Lineage (NCBI taxonomy): Bacteria > Bacillati > Actinomycetota > Actinomycetes > Kitasatosporales > Streptomycetaceae > Kitasatospora > Kitasatospora sp. NPDC101176. The sequence continues at coordinate 4,604 of NZ_JBIWPA010000050.1, read as the reverse complement.
TGCAGTAGGCGACGTTCCACAGCAGGCCGGGCAGGTAGAAGTCCTCGGCGCGGCCGCTCTTCATCGCGATCCAGGCGCCCAGGGCGACGCCGAACACCCCGCTGAAGGCGTGCTGGACGGTCTCCCGCCGGGCCAGCCTGGTCACCACGAACACCGCGCACAGGGCCAGCGCCGCCCAGGCGGCGGAGCTGACCTGGTGGGTGATGTTGTACGTGACGATGAAGACCAGGCCGGGCAGCGTCATGTCGATCATGCCGCGCACGCCGCCGAAGGCCTGCAGGACGGTGTCGGCGGCCTCCTTGGAGGCGGCGGCCTTGCGGGCCGCCTCCTCGGCCTCGCTGAGCACGACGGCCTCGCGGACGGCCGCACCCGCCTCGTCCACTCCGTGCGGCGCGGTCGACGCGTGGTGGGCGGCGGCCAGGTCGAGCTGGGCGGCGGACTCGCCGCCGGGCTGGTTGCTCACGCTCATTCGCTCCCGTGTCCGACCGGACGCAGCTCGTAGCGGGGGTTGAACAGCACGCGGCGCCCGCGTGCGTGACTGATCCGGCCGCTGGCGACCAGCCGGCGGCCCGGCTCTATGCCCGCGATCGAGCGGCGGCCGAGCCAGACCACGTCCAGCGCCTCGGTGCCGTCGAAGAGTTCGGCCTCCAGGGCCGGCACCCCCGCCCGCGGGCGCAGGGTCACCGTGCGCAGCGTGCCCGCCACGGTGACCAGCTCGCGGTCCGAGCACCCGGCGATCGGCGTGCAGCCCGATTCCGCCGCGCTCTCCTGGCGCAGCTCCTCGGCCTGCAGCTCCTCGGCCGAGGAGGTCAGCCGGCTGAGCATGCGGCGGAAACGCCCCTGCGGCTGGTCGCTGCTGTTGTCACCACTCATGTCGGAAGGGTACCGGTTTCCGTGCCCCCGGCGGCAGGCCGTGCGGCCGCCGGGGGAGCCCGTGGTCAGCCCTCGAACCGGTACCCCATGCCCGGTTCGGTGATGAAGTGGCGCGGGTGGGAGGGGTCGCGCTCCAGCTTCCGGCGCAGCTGCGCGAGGTAGACCCGCAGGTAGTTGGTCTCCGTGCGGTAGGCCGGGCCCCACACCTCCTGCAGCAGCTGGGTCTGGCTGACCAGCCGGCCGGCGTTGCGGACCAGCACCTCCAGCAGGTGCCACTCGGTCGGAGTGAGGCGGACGTCGGTGCCGTCCCGGTTGACCTTCTTCGCCGCGAGGTCGACGGTGAAGCTCTCGGTGACCACCAGGGAGTCGTCCTCGCCGGCGACCGGCTCGGCCCGGCGCACCGCGGCGCGCATCCGGGCCAGCAGCTCGTCCATGCCGAACGGCTTGGTGACGTAGTCGTCGGCGCCGGCGTCCAGGGCCTCGACCTTCTCGTCCGAGGCGTGCCGGGCCGACAGCACGATGATCGGCACCCTGGTCCAGCCGCGCAGACCGCGGATCACCTCGACGCCGTCCATGTCGGGCAGGCCGAGGTCGAGCACGACGACGTCCGGATGGCGCGCCGCGGCCAGCTCCAGGGCGCTCGCGCCGTCATGGGCCGCGTCGACCTCGTACTTGCGGGCCTTGAGGTTGATCACCAGCGCGCGGACGATCTGCGGTTCGTCGTCCACGACGAGGACCCGGGTCATGTGCGGGCTCCGCCTTTCGGGGCTGTCGGACTTGCGGACTGGGGTACTGGGGTACTGCGCTGCGGAGGTTCCGGGGGGCGCCGGAACGCAGGGGCCGCGGGGTGCGGCGCCGGCGGTCACGTGATCAGCCGCGAGAGCGGATCCCGGCCGTCGCCGACCGCCTCCGCCGGATCCGCCGGGCGCTCGGCGGCGGGCAGGCTGACGACCATGGTCAGGCCGCCGCCCGGGGTGTCCTCGGCGGTGACGGTGCCGTCCATCGCCTCGACGAAGCCGCGCGCCACCGCCAGCCCGAGGCCAACCCCGGCGCCGCGCGGCGCGTCCCCGTAGCGCTGGAACGGCGCGAAGATCCGCTCCTTGGCGTCCTCGGGCACGCCCGGGCCGCGGTCGACGATCCGCAGCTCGACCCGGCCCGGCCCGCCCGGCTGCTGCAGGGCGTCGGCCTTGACCAGGACCTTCACACCGTCCGGGCTGTACTTGACGGCGTTCTCGACCAGGTTCGCCAGCGAGCGCTCCAGCAGGCCGCCGTCGGCCCGGATCATCGGCAGCGTCTCGGGCACGTCCAGGCGCACGGCCTCCGGCGGCACCCCGCCGAGCGCGAACGGCACCACCTCGTCCAGGTCGGTCTCCTGGATCAGCGGGGTGACGGTACCGGTCTGCAGCCGGCTCATGTCCAGCAGGTTGTTGATCAGGTGATCGAGCCGGTCGGCCCCGGCCTCGATGCCGGCCAACAGCTCCGCCTCGTCCTCCGGGTCCCACTCCACGTCGGCCGAACGCAGCGAGCTGACGGAGGCCTTGATGCCGGCCAGCGGGGTGCGCAGATCGTGCGAGACGGCGGCCAGCAGGGCGGTGCGGATCCGGTTGCCCTCCGCCTCCCGGCGCGCGGCGACGGCCTCCCTCGCCAGCCGGCGACGCTCCAGCACCACGGCGGCCTGCGCCGCGAAGGCGCCCAGCAGGCGCCGGTCCGCCCCCGGCAGCACCCGGCCGCGCAGCACCAGTGCCAGGCTGTCCCCGACGGGGACGTCCACGTCGGCCTCCTCCGGCCGCTCCGGCGGCCGCGGGCCCGCGGCCGCCACCGTCGCCCAGGGGGCGAGCGGCTCCGGGCGCTCCAGCAGCGCCGCGCTCTCCTGCCCGAAGGTCTCCCGCACCTGCTCCATCAGGGCGGTCAGCACACCGTCCCCGTTGGGCGCACCGCGCAGCACCGTCCCGGCCAGGGCGCTGAGCGTCTGTGCCTCCGTCTGGCTGCGGGCCGCCTGGTGGGTGCGCCGGGCCGCCAGGTCCACCACCGAGGCGACCGAGATGCCGACCACCGTGAATATCGCCACCGCCATGATGTTCTGCGGCTCGTTGATCGTGAAGGTGTGCAGCGGCGGCGTGAAGTAGTAGTTCAGCACCGACGAGCCGACCAGTGCCGAGGCGATCGCCGGCAGCAGCCCGCCGACCAGCGCCGCGCACACCGTCAGGGCCAGGAACAGCAGCATGTCGGTGGAGAGGCCCAGCCCGCCGACGGCGTTCAGCACCAGGGCCAGCACCGGCGGGCCGGCGAGCCCGATCAGCCAGCCCGCGATCGTCCGGGACCGCCCCAGGTCGGTGATCCGGCGCACCGGCACCCGGCCGCGCCCGTGCCCGGCGTGCTCGTGGGTGACCATGTGGACGTCGATGTCGCCGGCCTCCCGGGTCACCGTGGTGCCCACGCCCGGCCCGTAGAGGTACTGCCAGGCCGGCCGGCGGCTGGTGCCCAGCACGATCTGGGTCGCGTTCACCCCCCGGGCGAAGTCCAGCAGCCCGCCGGCCGGATCGTCGCCCAGCACCGCGTGGAACGTCCCGCCGAGGCTCTCCACCAGCGCCCGCTGCTCGATCAGCGCCTGCGGAGACCCGGACCCGGAGAGCCCGTCCGAACGCGAGATGTGGACCGCGAGCAGCTCGCCCCCGGAGACCCTCGCCGCGATCCGGGCCGCACGGCGGATCAGCGTCGCGCCCTCCGGACCGCCGGTCAGGCCGACCACGATCCGCTCCCGTGCCTGCCAGGTCCCCTCGATGCCCTGCTCGGCCCGGTACTTCTGCAGGTACTCGTCCACCCGGTCGGCCGTCCACAGCAGCGCCAGTTCGCGCAGCGCGGTCAGGTTCCCGGGACGGAAGTAGTTCGCCAGGGCGGCGTCGATCTTCTCCGGCGCGTACACGTTGCCGTGCGCCAGCCGGCGCCGCAGCGCCTGCGGGGACATGTCGACCAGCTCGATCTGGTCGGCCCGGCGGACCACCTCGTCCGGCACGGTCTCCCGCTGGCGCACCCCGGTGATGCCCTCGACGGCGTCGCCCAGCGACTCGAGGTGCTGGATGTTGACGGTGGAGATCACGTCGATGCCGGCCGCCAGCAGCTCCTCCACGTCCTGCCAGCGCTTCGCATGGCGGCAGCCGGGGACGTTGGTGTGCGGCAGCTCGTCCACCAGCGCCACCTGCGGACGGCGGGCCAGCACGGCGTCCACGTCCATCTCCGTGAACACGGCCCCGCGGTGCGCCACCTGCCGCCGCGGCACGACCTCCAGCCCGTCCACGAGCTCCGCGGTCCGCAGCCTGCCGTGGTCCTCCACGAAGGCGACCACGACGTCCGTGCCACGCTGCCGGCGCCGGTGCGCCTCGGCGAGCATGGCGTACGTCTTGCCGACCCCGGGGGCAGCCCCGAGGTAGATGCGCAGCCTGCCTCGTCCCATGAGCACCATTCTTGATCCGGACCTGCCCGGCAGCCACCCCCGGACACCTGTTCCCCTCCCTGCGAGACTACGGCGTGAGCGGCGGATTTCCGCTGATCCGTGCACTGATCACGCGGTTTTAGCGGCATATTGACGGCGCCCGGCCCCTCGCCGGGGAGCGGGCGCAGGTCCCCGGAAGACGTCCGGGAAACGCGAAGAACCCCCGCCGGATATCCCGGCGGGGGTTCTTCGTGAATGATTGTTCGGCGGCGTCCTACTCTCCCACAGGGTCCCCCCTGCA
>NZ_JBIWPA010000049.1:0-50013 GCF_044768035.1 Kitasatospora sp. NPDC101176 | reverse complement strand
GGGGGCGGAAGGCCCTAAAGGGCCTTACCCCCGGCCTGGCGGCCGGGGCGCCGCTGACGCGGCGTCAGCGGGGGGTGCCGCCTACGGCGTCACCGTGCGTGGTGTGGCCTCGGCTGCGCCTCGGCGGGCGGTGGGTGGCTGGGGGAATTCGCCGATGGCGAATTCGTGGGCGCGGCACGCGCCATCGTGGCGGGCGTCGGGCGTCGCTGCGCTCCGCCAATCCGGGGAATTTTCCCGGGCCTACGGCCCGTCAATCGGTCAGCTTTCCCGGTCAATTGGCCGGTGTTTTTCACGGCCCTACGGGCCGGTTGGCTGGCGGGGTTTCCCGGGGTGCGCCCGGGGGTGAGCGTTGACAATGTGACGCGGAATTCGGGTAGCGGCCCCCCTCCCCCGGTCCCGGCCGGTGGCCGGGGTCCCGCCTTGCGGTTGCTGGGCTGTCGGCCCATCCGCCGCCCCCGGAGCGGGGCCTGCGGCCCTCGGGAGACGCCGGTGGGCCTCCGGTTCGGCCGGGCCTCCCCGGCCCCTGTGGCGGGCCCTCACGAGCGGCCCGGACTGCGGGCCCTGACGGGCCCTCAAGCGAGAATCCCAGCCGGGCATCCGAAGCGTATCCGGCGGTGCTTCCCGGAACGTCGTACAGCTCTATCCTACCGGTCCGCGAACACGCGCGGACGCGAACACGCAACCTCGCGGCAACCGTCCATCCCGGCTCATCAGACCGCGCTCCAGACCGGAATACGAATTCCCTCACGCTCCTTTTCGGGTGGCAATCCGATACAATTTCGAGGCGTAGCGACAAGGAATCGAATTCAGGCACGCCAAAAAGGGGACTACGGCCCTCCATGCCGACACAGCGACCGCCATTCCAGACCGCCCAGAAAATCCCGCCCAACGTCAACCAAGACAATTCCCGAAGCAGCACTACCGAACCGAACACCGGGACCAGGACAGCGGGGCTGGACGGCGGCCAGGGCGGGCGTGGCGCCGGGCGACGCGGGCGGGCGGCGGGAACCGCCGAGACCGGCGGAGCGGACAGCCCGGTGCAACACGACACTGCAACACGCCCGGCCGCCCCCGCTCCCGGCCACATAACGCCTGGTCAGACCCGCAACACGGCACGGTGTTGCACCCCGCACCCCCCCACCAGGCCACCCCGGCCACCCGCCACCGGCCGCCGAGCACCACCACCAGGACCAAGCCGCCGAGAAAGCCGGCCTTCCCGGCCGCCACCACCGAGCACCAGCCGCGGCCCCGCCCCAGCACCCTGTCGCACCCACCTGTCGCGCCCAGACCACACACAGGGGAACAGGAGTATCCGCCCACGTCACACCACACGACAGCACCCCAACGCGACAGCACGCGCGACAGCCCCCACACAGCACCGGGAAGGCCTCCGAGGCGGCCTGACGGCCACCCACCCGTCCAGCGAAGGGCACAGCGGCGGGCACCGCCCGGACGGCGGCGCAGCGCGGCCAGACGGCCACCCCGGACAAGGCGGGGCCGGCCCGGACAGCGGACCCGGGACGACAGCGCAGCAGGCGGGCACGGCCAACGGCGGAGACGGCGGACCCGGCCCCGACAAAACCGAACACCAATCCCCGCCACCACCCCCACCCCACAAATCCAACCCGAATTCACACCACCACCCGACAGCCAATCCACCAAAACAATCAGGCGGAATCACCAGCGGAATTCACCCCCCAAATACAGGCCCACAACACCCCCGAGGCCCCCGAGGTCCCCCATCCCATCCCCGACCCCACCCCGCCACGACACACAGTCACCAAACCCCGGACAACACCCACCCCGCCACATCCCCCGACAGGCACAACCAAAGGTCCAGACAATATGCCATCTGAAGCCAAAATACGCCCACCACAACCAACAGGTCACACCCGACCCCTCACCGGGTAGAGCTTCGCGTGCAGCACGCGGTCCTCCCACCACGGGTCATCCGGGGCGGAGACCAGCGCGGCCATATGCTCGCGCTTGGTCGGGACCGGCAGCACCGGCGGGCCCAAGTCCTTTGCGGCGCGGACCTGTACGCACTCGGGGCACTCCAGCCGGTCCGGCCGGGCCTTCTCCCTTCGAGCCCTCCTACCCCCCGATCGAGCGCCGGCGCGTCCAGCACAGGCACGGCAAGCGAGAGGTGTAGCACTCGTTGGAGTGAACGATGTCCGTTCTTCTATCTGCCGGATTCTCAACAGACTTGACTGCCTGACGGCGGGTCTCTGCGGTGAGGGGTGGGTTTGATGGATGCGGCGAGGGTGGAGGCGTGCTTCGTCACGGTGGCCGGCGAGGTGGTCCAGCAGCGCTTGGGGCGGGCGGCCGGGCAGGTGCGCTTCGAGGAGTTGGGGCCGGTTGCGGCGTTCCCGGTGGTGCCGGGGCGCAGCTGGGGTCCGGGGTGGTGGTGGTCCTCGACGACGGGGCGGCTGGTGGCGCACGGGTCGATGGCGATGCGGATGCAGTTGATGCTGTTGGACCGCGAGCGTTCGGTGACCGGCCTGGCGGGGCGGCCGGTGCGGCTGCTGTGGCGCGAGGAGGACGGAGTGGTGCGTTCCTGGGTGCCGCAGTTGTTCGCCCGCTACGCGGACGGCGGGGCGCTGCTGGCCGACTGTCCTGCCGTTGCGGGCGGGGGCGGGCCGGCGGCGCAGCGGGCGGCGCGGGTGCTGGCGCAGGTGTGTGAGGGGGTGGGGTGGGTGTATCGGCGGTTGGAGCCTCCGTCGCCGGTGGTGGCGGCGAATGTGCGGTGGCTGGCCGGGTACCGGCATCCGCGGTTCGGTGCTGACGGGGTGCTGCGTGAGGCGGTGCTGGCGGCGTTCGCGTGTCCGCGGCCGCTGGCGGAGGGGGTCGCGGCGGTGGGGGTGCCGTTGCGGGCGGGACCGATGGTCTTCCATCTGCTGTGGTCCGGTGCTCTGACCGCGGGGTTGGAGAGGCGGCCGCTGGACGCCGGGACCGTGGTGGGACGGGGGGTGGCGGCGTGAGCGGCGGGTCGGGTCGGCGGGTGCTGGCGGTGGGCGCGCACATCGTCTTCGACGGGCGTTCCTGGCAGGTGGTCGGGGTGGAGGGGCAGCTGGTGCGGCTGGCCGGCGAGCGCGGAGAGGTCGCGACCGTGCTGGCCGGGCATCTGGTGGCGGCACCGGACTTCGCGGTGACCGGCGCGCGGCCGCAGGTGGGGGTGCCGCAGTGGGGGCTGTTCCAGACGGTGCCGGTGCGCGAGCAGGAGAAGGCACTGGCCTGGCAGCGGCACATCCAGGAAGTGGAGTACGGGCTCGCCGGCGGGGAGGGCGCAGCGGGGGTGCCGCGGCCACAGTACGACCCGCTCTCGCGCACGCTGGCCGAGCGGGAGCAGGCCAAGGCCACAGAGCTCACCGCCCTGGGGTGGGAACACGTCGCTGTCAGCACCGTGCAGCGGATGCGGTTGAACTACCGGCGCCAGGGCCTGTGGGGGCTGGTCGACCACCGCACCACCAAGCCCGCTAGCCGCACCGGGCGCGCCGACGAGAAGGTCGTCGCCGCGGTGCTGGAGGCGCTGCGGCGCCAGCGCGGCCGCTCCACAGGCACCGTGAAGGGGCTGATGCAGCTGACGAGGCAGGTGCTGGACGAGCGGTACGGGCCCGGGGTGGTGAAGCTGCCGGCGCAGGCGACGTTCTACCGGTTGGTGAAGGCGCTGGCCGACCCCGCCGCACTGCCCGGCCGGCCGGCGCGCACCGCCACCGCCTCAGCGGGGCGGCCGTTCACGCCGGCGATGGCGCTGCGGCCGGGCGAGCAGGTCATGCTCGACTCCACCCGCCTGGACGTCATGGCCGTCTTCGCCGACGGCACCACCGGCCGCCCGGAGCTGACCATCGCGCTGGACGTCGCCACCCGCTCCATCCTGGCCGCCGTCCTGCGCCCAGCGAGCACCAAGGCCGTCGACGCGGCGCTGCTGCTCGCCGAGATGGCCGTCCCGCACCCGCTGCGCTCGGGCTGGCCCGGCGCCCTGGCGATGTCCCGCGCGCCCGCGCCGTACGAGGACCTCCTGGACGCGGACCCCCGCCTGGAGCATGCTGCGGGCCGGCCGGTCGTGGTGCCGGAGACCGTGGTCGTCGACCGCGGCCGGATCTTCCTCTCCGCGGCGTTCCTGGCCGCCTGCGAGAGCCTGGGCATCAGCGTGCAGCCCACCCCGCCCCGGCGCCCTACCGCCAAGGGTCACGTCGAGCGCGCCTTCGGGTCCATCAACACCCTGTTCTGCCAGCACGTCGCCGGCCACACCGGCTCCAACGTCCTGCGCCGCGGCTCCGACAGCCAGCGCGAGGCCGTGTGGAGCGTCGCCCAGCTGCAAGACCTCCTCGACCAGTGGATCACCGTCGAGTGGCAGAACCGCCCCACCGAGGGACTGCGCCACCCCTCGATGCCCGCCACCGCCCTGACCCCGAACGAGATGTGGGGCGCCGTGCTCGGCGCCAGCGGGCACGTACCACTCCCCCTGAGCGGCGACGACTACATCGAACTGCTGCCCGTGGTCTGGAAGCCCATCACCGAGCGCGGCATCCGCCTGAATCACCGCACCTACGACCACCCCGCACTCGGCGACTACCGCGGCCAGCCCTCCGGCATCACAGCGCAGCAGGGCCGGTGGGAGGTCCACCACAACCCCCACGACGCCCGCTGGATCTGGGTCCGCCTCGGTGACGGCGCCTTCACGCCCATCCCATGGATCCACGCCGACCACGTCCACCAGCCCTTCGGCGACCAGCTGTGGCAGCACCTCAAGGACACCGTCACCCGCCGCGGCGACCGCGACCGGCACGAAGCCGACCTCGCCCAGGCCCTCGACGACCTCCTGCGCCGCGCGCGAACCGGCACCGCCCACCCCCGCGAACACGCCCTGATCACCCGCCACGCACCCGCCGCCCTCCCCCACGACGACACCAGCGGGCCCCGATGGGCCCGTCGGTGCCGTGGAGGATCCTGGCGGACAGGCCCGAGGACGCGGAAAGACCAGGCAGCACAAGCAGGCCGCCGCCCCAGAGAGCTCCAGCCCCGGGCAGCAGCCAGACAGTCATGGGCAGGCTGTTCCGAGGCCGCGGCGGGCCGGCGCCGCACGGGCCGGGACGGCGGCCGGGGGGAACGAGATGCCCGCGGCTCTGTTCGGCGCAGCTGAGCCGTGGCCCACGCCGGTGCCACCCTCGGGAAGTCCGGCCCCGGGCGGCGAGGACGGCCTCAACGCCGACCACGCCTGGGACGACGAGGACGACCTGGACGACGCGGATACGGGGGATACCGGCTTCGGACTGTACGACGCAGCCGAGGAGGCGCAGCAGTGGTGACTGCGACCACCGGCCAGTCCGCGATCCAGACCGGGAGCGCAACGCCTACCACCTGGGAGGAATGGCGGCGCTTCGTCGACCGCCGGCGCCCCACACCTCCCACACCCGGCGCGCCCAGGCGCAGCGCCACCCAGCGACTGGCCTACCACTCCCGGTTCGTCGTCGTACGCACCCCGGCCCTGGACCAGATCACTACCAGCGTGCGAACCCTCACCCTGCTCGGGCGCCACCAGGACGGCACCGCCCGGCCCGGGCTGATCGTCACCGGACCGCCCACCACCGGCAAGAGCACCGCCCTGCAGGAAGTCGGGCGCACCTACGAGTTGCACGTGCGGTCCCTGTCCCACAGTCCCGTCCCCGGGCGGGCGCCGGTCGCGTACATCCTGGTACCGCCCGGCGCGAGCGCCAAGAGCCTGGCCGCCGAGTTCGCCCGCTTCGTCGGCCTGCCGGTCGGCCCGCGCATGACCCAGGCCCTGCTCACCGCGACTGTGTGCAGCATGTACACCAGCCTGGGGGTGAGCCTGGTTCTCGTGGACGAGATCCACCGCCTCAACCCCCGCACCACAGGCGGCGCCGAGGCCGCGGACTTCCTCAAAGACCTCTCCGAACGGCTGCCCGCCACCTTCGTGTACGCCGGTGTCGACGTCACCGCCACGCCCCTGTTCAGTGGCGTGCGCGGCGCCCAGCTCGCCGGCCGCGCCTCGCTGATCGACTGCGATCCCCTGCCCGCCCGCCACGGCCACCAGACACCGTTCCGGTCCACCGTCGCCGCGTTCGAGAACGCCCTCGACCTCACACACCACCGCCCCGGCTCCCTGCGCCGGCTCGCCCCCTACCTCCACGAACGGACCGCGGGCCGGATCGGCAGCCTTTCCCGTCTCATCCGCCAGGCCGCGATCACCGCCATCGTCGACGGCACCGAGAAGATCACCAAGACCTCCCTCGATGCGATCACCCTCGACCACCTCGCCGAAGAACACCACCGCCCCACCCACCGAACCCGCGCTCGCATCCGGTGAACCCGACCGACCAGTCATGTGCTCAGGCCACCGAGCGTACGCAAGGATGGCCCGAACCAGCACAGTCTGCCCCAGTCACAGGTTGACGGATCACGGAACGAGAAACTCTGTTCTTCTAAAACTCGTTCAACTTGAAGGCTTTCATAATCTGCACTGCCAAGCGATCGGGAAGCGGGCGCTCATCATATAGCAACCCGTTGATCTGATGCAGAGAAACCTGAGTCTCCCTCACAATGGCAAGAATTATATTATTCTTTTCCTTTGGAGGCTTCCGTAGAATCCAGGCCCGCAGGGCATCCGATTTCTTCAGTGTTTGAGCTTCTCGAATTCGACGATTTGCCCCGTTCTTCAATCCTTCTCGATCCCACCCCGAATGCCCTAGCGAAAGGATCTCAAGCCTTCCAATTTCGCGCTCCACCTTGGGCGCCTCACCTGGATGGGCCATGGCCAATAGCTGAAGCCATTTAGTCACGTCGGCAAAATTATCCACACCGCATGCCTGGAGATAGGAAACCAGCAGCAGAACATTGACCGGCCTCACTCCGGATATGGCCGCAGCAATCGCCGAGTGCGAATACCTGGAGCCCTGAGCGACCTCACGAAGAGAGAGGGACCTGTACTGCCGGAGCGATTCCATGGAGAGTCGAAGGTCAAGAGACGAAGCGGCCCGGTGTGGCGGCGTCACACTCCCGGTTCGCTGCCAGCGCTTCCAGGTCTTGCCCCACGAGGCTCTGCGCCTGGTCTCCGCAGTGAGATCGTCCGACGGAATAGCAGCATGATTGTTCTTATACCTGACATCCCTGCTCGCCTCCTCCCATCGCCGACGCCACTCCTCAATTTCGCCGCCACATGCCTCGACATAGGCCTTAGTCGTGCGCCATGTCGGAAATCTAATTCCCCCAGCTGCTCCAGATAGCGACGCGACCGATGCATCACACATCTGCGACATCTCAGACAGCGTGAAATTCCCCGCATTCTGACGCAGGGCGCGCAGGGCCGCGGCAAACTCAACAACTTTTGGATCCGCCCCGTCAGACGGCAAAGGAACTGTCGGCCTACCCACTTCTCTCCCCAGGGAAGCAAAGACTGCGGGGCTCCTCATGAATGGAGCCCCGCGTCATCCGACGGCTAGGCCAAGCGGCGGCGCAAGTCGGCCGCAAGGAGGCCGGCTGCTGCAGCCGCCTGAATGGCCGCAGCGATCGTCCAGCCCTTGAGTAGGAGCGCCAGGATGAAGACGATCAGCAGGAGAGCAGAGATCGGCGCGGCTTCGCGCCGAGGAACAGTTCGCCTCTTGCGAGACATATGCACCTCTTGAATCTTTGGAGCAGCACTGTGCTGCAGGTTGATCCGGACCGTGCCTAAGCAGCTGGGCGGTTGGCGCCATCCAGCGGCAGCATCATCGTCCCCGACTCGCCGACAGCCTGTCCATTCGCACTGTACAGAAGGTGAAAAACCAGAAGGCGGTTATTCACAATCTGGACACAGCACCCGGAGGTCCGAGCTGAAAAATCCTGATCTCAAGAAAAGGCGCAGGTCAACGCATCGTTTTTCAGTCCTTGTCTCCTGCTGTACACATGACAGGCAGCTCCGCTGCCAGGGCGGGCACCATCTCTGCAATGATGAGGAAGCCGCTTTCTTGCGAGTGGCAGCTTGATCGTTTGGCACCTCAGTCTCTGATCCGGACCGTTGCCTCGCACAAGCACGGGAACACCTGTTGGCGCAGGCTGAACCACGAGGGGCCGATCAACGATCGGTCCCTCTCCGTCTATCCGGCGGTGCACCGCCATACGACCCCTGACGCCAGGGCGATGCCGAGGGCACCTCGTACCGTCGCTGCGAGTGGCGTCCAGCCACTCGCTAACGTGGCTGACCATGCCAACATGCTCGCGCTTCGCGAAATCAACGGGGCTGCCTTGCCGCAGAGACGCAGCGGAATGGCCCGGACCCTACGACGGCCTCCCTCCCGCAGTCGTGGCCTGCCATGCCCACATGACCCAGAGAGAATGGACAGCCTGCCTAGAGGCTCGCAAACGCCAAGCCGCGGAGCGGCAGGCACGCTGGGCAGCGCAGAGAACTGAACGCGAGGCTTCGGACGAAGCATCCGCTCCTCGACCGTTCCAACCAGTACGGCAGCCCTGCATAAACCAATGCGTCTCGCAGGAACAAGCGTGGGGTCGCGACTCAGACAGCGCGTCGTGCCTGTGCGCCCACTGCGATGGCTACGTCTGCCTGTCATGTGGCACCACTGAAGTCCACGGCCTCCTCGAGTTCTGCGCCCCCTGCTCTGCCCGAGAGGAGCTCTGCTACAATGAGTACTTGGACAGCCACCGGTGGGATAACCCCCCGGAGGACTGGATTCCACCAAGAGATGAGCTGTCCCACCTGGTCAACAAACTCGTCGCCATGACCGGGAGGACGCATCGCGAAGTCAACGGGCGGATCAACCGGGCAGCGGGCGTGACCACGCGGTCAGGGGCAGACGACCAGGTGCTATATCGCGCAGTTGACGCTGCGCGCGTCTGGCTTCACCAAATCGCCAGATCAGCTGCTCCACCACCAGCACGCTGAATGTGCCATCAGCCCACGCGCCGCAGACCGCCGTCGGCGCCGAAGACGTCATCGAAGTAATGCGCTTGGCGGGTGCTCACCAGGCAGTAGGAGCCGCCGGGGTGCTGATGCCCGTAGCCGCTGTAGGACGCGACCTCCGCCGGTGTCAGGACCCTGAGGTCACCGAAGACGTAGTACAGCGGGACGGAAACGGCGATGGCCGTGAACTGCAGGCCCGCCAACAAGCTCTTGCGGGAGATGGAGAAACGGTGGGAGTCCGAACTGCCCAGCGAGGTCTTGGCGTCGAGGCACACCACCTGTGCGCCACGCGCGGCGATCATGTCGGGCAGCTGCCGCAGCGGCGAGTCCGTCAGGCGCAGCGCGGCCTGGACCGCCGGCGGATAGGTGCCCTGGCCGAACGGATGGACCGTCCAGCCACGGCGCTCGAGTTCGTGCATGACGTGCTGTTCGTGCTGGTCACCGATCGCCTTGCGGTGGGTCCAGTCGGCCACGCGGCCCTCCCCTTCAACACGCGCCCGTAGCACCAAAACCAGTGCTTCCGTACTACGAGGCTACCCGCTAAGCTGACGCCATGTCGGCATACGTTGACCCACGTTTTCGTCCCACGCTCTGGCCCGGAACCGTCATCCCCGCGCCACCTCTGGAACCGTTCACCGGAGTATGGGTCGAAGAAGACTGGATCCTGTGGAAGCCCGGGCCCAGGCGAGGTCAGCAGCCGGTCGAGCTTCCCGAGGACTTCTACCTGCGCGAACTCATGGACCTCTCGGCCGACAACCTCGAAGGGATCGCCGAGGTCTTCAGCACCTACGGGGCACTGTTCCACCTAGCCAATGACGACCTCGACCTGCGCAGCCACTCAGAAGAAGAGCTCGAGAAGATCCGAGCCATCCCCGAGGCCGGCTTCGACGACCAGCCCTACCCCTTCGGCGTCCACCGCGAACAGGTCCGACTGCACTTGGAAACCGCCCAGGCCGCCATCACAACCTGGCTGGCCTGCCAGTACGAGGGAGGCCTCGAGGAACTCGTTGAACCAGAAGTCACCGACGAGACCTTGGCCAGCATCCGGGCCCAGAACACACACAAGGACGAGGTGTGGCCGCCGTCTCTCGACTACCTGCGCCACCTGCTCATCGAACTACGCGTGAAGGAGCTGAAGACCGTCCTGGGCGCAGCCCTGGGCCGCTTCAGCATTGGCATCGGAGGCCTGGCCGACCGTTACCCCACCGTCCACTCCGTCGCGTTCCTCCAGCTGTACAACCACCTCGCCGAAGGCGCCACAGTACGCACCTGCGCCAACGACAACTGCGGCCGAGACTTCGTCCGCCAACGCGGCCGCGCCGAATACGGCCAACACCGCACCACCGGCGTCAAATACTGCTCCCGCGAATGCGCCCGCGCCCAAGCCCAACGCGACCTCCGACGCCGACGCCGCACCGCCAGCCCCACCTCTTGACTGGAGGGCGACTGACCAAACCACCGCCGGCATCGCCGAACAGGTCCGCCGCGCCCGGGGGCCGACCCTCAACCACAACTGACAGGCAGATGATCGCCCCGTGATTCACAGACTGACTGAGGAACCCCTCCCCCGTGCGCAGTGGCTTCGAGAGGAAAGCTGGAGCGCCATCGCCGACGCCTACGACCGGCTCAGGCGGGCAGCCGACGGCAATGACCGCCCACTGCTCGTCGGCTCCGCCAAGGAACTGGTCGAGTCCGTTGCCCGGGTAACGCTCGCCGCAGCGGGAAAGCCCAGCGGAGACAACGCGGACTACCTCCAGGTCCTGGCCTCCGCACACAAGACAGTCGAGCATGCCATCGGCCCGGAGCTCGCCGCCAACGACCCGCTACGGCAGATCCCCGAGGCTGCAAAGCGGATGGCGGGCCAGCTGCGCGAACTACGCAACCGCTTCGGCACAGGACACGGACGCGCGGTCGTCCACACCGTCACCGATGAAGTGGCCGAGGCATCCGTCCACGGGGCACTGATCTGGACGCGATGGGCACTGGCCAGGCTGCATATCGTGCTCTTGGGGGCAGTACAGCCCCTCATCTCCGGCCTCCTCGAGGGCGAGAGCTTCTACAGCGGCGACCTCACACAGCGGCTGACCGCCGCAAACATCACCAAACTCGACGAACCGGAGCAACGCGCACTCGGGCTCGCGGTCGGACAGCGAGCAGCCAGAGCAACCTTCAACGTCCGTATCGAGGGAATCGAAGCAGTCTCCAAGAACCCCAACCTATGGCCGGACCCCTACCGCGAAGCCGCCCTCCAAGGACTCTTCATCAACCCCGACGGCCAGGTATTCACCGACCCGGATCACAGCGCAACCGGCGCAGCCGTCCTCCTTAAAGATCACACCGCGCCGGACCTCGCGGTCAACGAACTCCGCACACTCCTCGCGGACTCCTCCTGGTCAGTGGAGTTCCAGTACCGCCCCCAAGCAACGATCACCTCCATGGAAGCCACCACACCCCAAATCCCCGCGACCGCACAGCAGAACTGGCAAGCAACGATCAACGACTTGAAACAGCGCGCCGGCCTCTGACAAGCCCTGACCTCAAGAAGACAAACAGAGCTCTCATCACAACTGCAAGAAACCCCAACGCTTCTCAGGCCATCCATAACTTCTCAATCAAACACTCAACCACGCAGGCCAACGCCCCCGACACCCAGCCGTGCCAGCGCCGACGAAACCGGCTCCCGCCCCCACCAGACCAACTCCCGCCCCAGAGTTCTCAACCAACCACCAAACCCACAAGCCACCGACAAGGCCAACCAGCGAACCACTGACCCACCAGCGGTCATTATGGAGGCCTACGTCCACGGCGTCTCCACCCGCTCCGTCGACGACCTGGTCAAGGCCCTCGGCGCGGACACCGGCATCTCCAAAAGCGAGGTCTCCAGGATCTGCCAGGACCTCGACGGCCAGCTGACCGCCTTCCGCGGCCGGCCCCTGGATCACGTCCGCTTCCCCTACGTCTACCTGGACGCGACCTACTGCAAGGCGAGGGTCGAGCACCAGATCGTCTCCCGCGCCGTGGTCGTGGCCACCGGTATCACCAAGGACGGCGGCCGCGAGGTGCTCGGGGTCATGGTCGGCGACAGCGAGACCGAGCTTTTCTGGACCGAGTTCCTGCGCTCCCTACGCGAACGCGGACTCGCGGGGGTCCGGCTCGTGATCGGTGACCACCACCTCGGCCTAGTCAAGGCCATCCGCAAGGTCATGCTCGGGTCCGCCTACCAGCGCTGCAGGGTCCACTTCCTGCGCAATGTGTTCAGCGTGATCAACAAGGAAGCCGGCGGGATGGTCGCCGCGACGATCCGCACCATCTTCGCCCAGCCCACCGCCGACGCGGTCCGCACCCAGCTCGACACCGTCGCGGACATGCTCGGCACCCAGTTCCCGAAGGTCAAGGCGATGCTGCTGGAAGCGAAGGGCGACCTGACCGCCTTCGCTGCCTTCCCGGAACGACATTGGAAGAAGATCCAGTCCACCAACCCGCTGGAACGGATCAACCGCGAGATCAAGCGGCGGACCGACGTCGTCCAGGTCTTCCCGAACGACGACGCGCTCCTGAGGCTGGTCACCGCCGTGCTCTTCGAGCTCCACGACGAGTGGATCGCCTTCCCCCGCCGCTACCTGCCCGAAGGCAGCATGGACCAGCTCTACCCGGCCAAGCTCCCCCAACGCGCCCCCGCCCTACCCAAGACGCCCACCGACTGATCGCCTACACCACCAAGCGGGACACGACCCGACTGAGGAATGTCGATACCGATGGCGGTGACTTCCGAGCCTGCCCCGTCAGGGGTTCGGTCCCCGAGCATCCGCACGTCGTGCGGGGTGGAGCTGTCGATGAGGGCGAGGTCGCCGACACCGAACGTCTCCGCCTGGTCCCGTCCGCGCCTGAGCCCTTGGCTCCCGGAGGTAAGCAGGGTCAGGTAGTACAGCTCCTGATCCGAACACCGGATCATCTGCTCGGTACGCCGGAACCGCGCCGACGGGAACGACGACCCCATCAGCACAACGGGCCCCAGCTCCGCACACCGCAAATCCGCCTCGAAGCTGTCCGCGTGAGCAGTGGTCGTCTCACACTCCTGCGACTTCGCCAGCATGTCCCGCCAGCGCTCAAAACGGTCCTTCGCAGACAAACCCTTGTCCCACGGTTCTCCCCGGCCCCCCACCGACAACTCCACTCTCCCCGGAAACCACCCCCGCCGGACCCGGCAGGGCTTCCCCCGACAACATCATCGACCACCCGCCCGCCAAGTACACATCCGAAGGAGGCTTTCCCGGAACCAAGTCCCACCTCGCATGAGATGCGGGAGGTCGCCGCACACGAGGATTCGCACAGAAGCTTCCTTCGCACCGCCATTCGTTCACGGTGGAGCCCCTACGGTCGAGGAAGTGGGTCAGCCGGTGACGTCTCAGCGTGGCCGGTGGGCGCGTCCAACAGGGCGCTCTGGTGGTCGGTCAGCTTGCCGTCGGTGCGGGCCTTGTCCTGCTTGCGCAGCCACGCACCGGGGCGGAACGCCGGGTCGTCGCCGAGGCCGGTGCGGTTCGCCGGGCCGGCGGTGGATCCGCGGCCAACGAACCGACCGCGGCCCTCGTTCGGGAGGTCAGCGCCACTGGTAGGACGCGCCGGTCATCGCCGGGAGCAGCAACGGCCCGCCGGTCGCAGTGGGGTCGGGCCGGACGGCCTGGCCGAGGACGGCGCCGACGTCCGGGTACAGGTCGAGGGCGGCCGCGTCGGCCACCGGCAGCCACACCACCGGGGCCTGGCCGGGGTCGTCCTGCTCGACCGCCGCGACGGCCTGCACCAGGTGGGCGGGCAGGTGGGCGGGCAGGACCAGGTGCCGACGCCGGAACGGCTCCACCTCACCCGGCCGCTCGGTCTCCTGGTCCTGGACGAAGCGCAGCACCGGCGGCGCCGGCAGCACCGCCAGGTCGAGGCCGAGCTCCTCGAGCAGCTCCCGGCGCAGCGCCTCGGCCGGTTCCTCGCCGTCCTCGTTCTCGACCACGCCGCCGGGCAGCGAGTGCTGGAGGCCGGCAGCCCGCTGGCGGTGGATCAGGCAGACGCGGCCGTCGTGGACCAGCACCGCGCACACCCGCACCCGGACCGGCCTGGCCACCGTGCCGGCGGTCACCGCTGGGCCCAGGCCGGGCAAGCGGGCTCGTGCCAGGTGGTGCGGACGACCACCCCGCCCGGGGTCAGGTGCTCGCTTGACCAGATCCGGCAGCACGCGCCGCCGCCCGGCCGGGACGGGGCCGGCGGCCACCCGGCGCGGACCGGGAAGGCGGGCGCGGACACGGTGGACGTGGCCGGGCGGCCTCCCGCGCCTTCCGGTCGGCGTCGGCCTGGCGGCAGCCGGCGTACAGCCCGTCGTCGTTCCAGCCCTGTTCCTTCTCCTCCCACCGCTCGTTGGAGAACGGCGCCGAGCTGCGGCGGCAGGCCGGACGGAGCCGCTCCCGCTCCGCCGCCTCCCGCGCCCGGCGGGCCCGATCCGCCTCCGCCCGCTCGACGGCCAGCAGCTCGTCGCCATCCGGGTTGTCGAGCGCGTCGGTGAGGACGTGCCAGCCGCGGCGGCCGAAGCTGCTCGGGCGGACGGTCAGGTCGATCAACGCGCGCCGCGCCCGCCTCGGTCTTCGCCTGCTTCATGCTGCGCTGGTAGATCCCGAACAGCAGCTGGGCGGCGACCAAGTCGGGCAGGCCGCGACGGCGGCACGCTGGAGGAGCGTGGCGGGGGGTGTTCACGGCCTTCAGCGCGGCCTCCGACGTCCAGTAGGGTGCCGCGCCCTTCACGGAGGATCGAGCCGGGCAGGGCGCTCCGTTAGGCAGGAACCTTGTTGATGACGGCCTCGGTCAGCGGCGAGAGCTGCTTCGCCAATTTGTCGAGGTCTGTGGTCCGACCATCGAACCACTGGGCCATACCGACGAGCATGCCATGCCCATGGGCCGCGAAGCCCTGCACGAGGCCACTATCGGCCGGCAACTGGCGCAGGCCCGAGTCCTTGGGCGGAGTCTGGACGGCGACCTCGTATGCGTCGGGGTGGGAGCCAAGAAGGGTCACCATGTGTGCGATGTCGCCCCGGTCCTTCATGTTGAACAGCGCCAGGTTGTACTGGTTGCCCTCGGCATCCCTGTACAGTGCCAGGTCGATGCCGAGACAGCCGTGGCCCTGTGTGATCAACCCAGCGAGGGTCGGCGCCACGGTGTCCGGGCCAGTACAGTTCGGGTTCACCACGTCCGCCACCAGTGTGTACCCCTGCACCTGCGCCGGGAAGACGGACAGCGGGATCGCCGAGATCGCAGTGTCGGATGCCGCTGCCTGGACATCGTTGGGCGGCGTCGCCGCGTGCGGCGTGGGAGCGGACGTTGTCGTCGCAGCCGACGCAGGCGCGGCGGTCGGTGTCGGGTCTGACGGCCGAAGCATGTACGCCACCGCGCCTGCGGCTACCAGCAGAGCAGTGGCCACTGGAAGCAGCCGACGCCGCGAGCGTCGTCGCACCGGCTGCCGCGCCCGTTCGGAGGCGCTCGGCTCCCGCACCGCCTTGTTCTTCTCAAACTCCCTGACGAACTCTTCCCACAGGTCGTCACCGGATTCACGCATAGTCACAGGCTCAAGACCTTAGTGTTTACCACCACCGCTGGAAAGACTCGCCTGCTGCCG
This sequence comes from Kitasatospora sp. NPDC101176, assembly GCF_044768035.1. Classification (NCBI taxonomy): domain Bacteria; kingdom Bacillati; phylum Actinomycetota; class Actinomycetes; order Kitasatosporales; family Streptomycetaceae; genus Kitasatospora; species Kitasatospora sp. NPDC101176. The sequence goes on along the minus strand of NZ_JBIWPA010000049.1, from coordinate 34,450 downwards.
AAACAGATAATCCCGACATGCTGTCAGTCAGCATAGGGAGGCCGACTCGGGGGCGAATCGGCGGTACCTCCTGTCAGATGTTTCCGACTCGAGTGCGAATCGCGACGGAGAGGTGGTCAGTGAAGCGGGGTGAGAGTCTGGCCAGACTCTCGTCCCGTGCTCCGGCGTCGGCCCTGCAGACCCAAGACCACAGCATCTCCTTGTCGATGCCGAGGTCATGGGCCACGTGACCGACAGGCCAGCCGCTCGACCAACCTTGCGTACGACGCGCCAACAGAGCTGCGGCGCTTCACCTCGGCGGCGGCCCGGGTGCGCCCGGCACCGATCCGTGCCGGCCGAAAGCGAGCACCAGCACCCCGTCGGCCCCGGCACGAACAGCAGCCTCGTCTTCCCCTACATGACCCAACCCACCGTTCCAACAGGCCAGCGTTGCTCAGCCTCTTGCCCCGAGGGTCATGTCACCACACGAATCGGCTAATCCCAGGGATCGGCCCCCGTCTCATACGCGGCTTCCTCGTCCTTGTCGTGCAGGAAGCGCGGGTTCACCACGTCCTGGAGCGAGTCGTCACTGATCGGCCACGGCTGCCACTCGTTGCGCAGAAGCTTGAGCAGGAACTCGGCCATACCGCACGGGTACACCGACCACTCGAGATTACCGCGGGAGTACACCGCAACCGGCCATCGGTCCGGGTCCGGATCCGTCGTGATCCAGCACAAGGTGTCGGCCGCGGCTGTTCCTCCCCAGATGAGCAGGTCCTCCAGCTGGTGCCGGCCCTTCTCCGCGGGAGCCCACTGGTTCACCGACTCGTCCGCGAGCGCTTCCTCGGAAAGCCTCGAGACCGTGCTTCCCTTCTGCTCGTCCGCCGAGACAGCAGGGATGCAGATGCCGACCATCTGCGCGATCGTGCCGCTACCGAAGGCTGCGACGAAGGCCCGGTAGTCGGCCGGGAAGGAGGTTGCGTAGACCTTCTCCGCCGCGCTCCAGTCGACAGTGTCCCCACAGGTGGGCCCGATACACGACAGTGCTTCTCCGATGCCCGCCATGGCGGCGATTGCGACGGACTGGTCGTCACTCACGTTACGGCTCCCATCGGGTCGGGGCGTCCTCGCCCATGTTGTGCCATTGTCCATCCTTCCGGCTGTACATCTCGTTGGGTACATCCTCATCGAACAGGTTCATCGTGCCGATACCCGGCTTGTACAGGATTGCCTCCATGTGGAAGTCAGTCGGAACGATCCTGGTTCCGTCGTACTTCGGAGTCACCTTGTAGTGGACTACCGCATCGTGGTCCGTGTCCAGGAGCTTCTTCACTCGGCTCTCGTAGAAGGCCATGTTCGATACTCGGTGTGGTGGCCCGTCCATGGCCGTGGAGTTCGCTGTGCGGGAGCACGTGGCGAGGTTCTCGTAGTTCGTCCCGTCCCCACCGAGCGAATTGGCCAGCAGGTGGCAGTTGTTGCGCCACTTCCAAGCCGGACCGTTTCCGAGCGCGGATGCGTAGCCCGCTGCCCACAAATACCCGGGTGGGGTCACCGCCTTTTCGCCGTACGTCTCCTTGGACGACTTGGTCCCGCTTCCTGGGTTGGTATCGATGAAGTCCTTGGTGAGGCAGGCCTCCGCGCCTTGGGCGCGACCGGACCGGTCGACCGGCAGGTACGTGCGCCACCCGCCGCTGAAGGCTCGGCAGTCACCCGATTCATCGTCCGGCGCGGGCGCGGGCCTACGCGGCGTCGGTGCAGGAGCTGGCTCGGGGAACAGCTCTTCCGCAAGGTCGAACAGGGCGTCGCTGGCGGCGACGACGCCGGAGCCGACGGTGGTGGCGGCGCCGACGATAGCCGGGATGCCGTCGACGACCACCGTTCCGACTACCGCGGTACCGACGGCCACGATGGTGTCGGTGAAGAAGTCGATCGGGTCGGGATTGGCGTGCGGGCGGTCGTTGTCGTTGATCGGGCGGGTGTCTGTCGGCGGCTTGGGCCTGGGCAGGGTGGGGCCGGGAGCCGTGGGCGGGCTGGGACGACGTCGGGGCGGGCCCGACTTGGGGCGCCCTCCACCGCTCGAACCACCTCCACGAACGATCGGCCTGAGCTCACTGGTCGACGTGATTCCCCGGTGGAGTTCGCTGGTCGATGTCAGCGCGGGAGCCGACCTGAAACCGGATCCGCCGCAGTCAGTCGTCCACCAGTACTTGTCGCAGTTGACCTGCGACCTGACGGAAGTGGGCTCATCGGAGAAGCCACCGCTGAAATCCTCATCTATATGGCTGCCCTTGATCAGTTCACACTCGAGTACCCGGCCGATCCAAGGGAGGGTTACACCGCCGTGGCAGACGGTCTCGTGCCCTGACGGGTCAGTCGAGTCGACCGGGTCGCCGTTTCCGTAGGTGAACCGGTTCCCCTGGATGGACGGGGTGGCACCCAGTTGCCAGGAGTCACGCGAGGCGAAGGTAGCGCTGCCCGGGCGGTACCAGCGTGCGGCCATGTTGACGTCGCCCGACGCAGGGTCTGTCCAGCCGCTCTGGTAACCGAGCGAGTTGCTCGCGCCCGCTGCCGCCGTGGGCTTACCGAACGGGTCATAGGCGGTGGAACTGGCAACTCCCTTGGTGGCCGGGTCAATGGTGGCTACCACGTCTGTGTGCTGGTCGCTGATCACCAGGCGCGGGTTGGACGCCACGCCCGCAGAGGCCGTGCTGAGGAGTCTGCCGCCGGACGTGCGGGTGTAGGTCGCGGTGCCGTCCGTGACCACGTTGTTGGAGCCGCCGTCGTAGGTGAACGTGGTGTTTCCGACCTGGGCGACGCGGTCGGTCGAGTCGTAGGTGTACATGGAGGGCCCGTCCTTGACCATCCGGTCGAAGCCGTCGAACTGGGCGGCCTTGGGCTGTGAGCCTTGGGCGGTGCTGCCGGTGAGGGTGCCGCGGGCTGCGTAGGTGTACGTCGTGGTGCCGTCGTTCAGCAGCTCGTTGCGCTCGTCGAAGCTGGAGGTGACGCCGCCGGCGGAGGTCCGGTTGCCGGCCGCGTCCCAGGTGTACGCGGTGACAGTGGTGCCGTTGTTCCAGTTGGTGAGGCGCCCGGCCAGGTCGTAGCCGTACTGGTTGCCGGCGGCACCGGCGGTGCCGGTGGTGGTCTTCGAGGTGATCCGGCTGTTGAGGTCGTAGCCGTAGCCGATAGAGGCGACCGTGGCCCCGGCCGGGTTCTTGACGGTGTCGTCGCGCAGCCGGCCGAGGCTGTCGTAGCCGTAGCTGCGGGTGCCACCGCCGGTGCCGTAGCGCTCGGTGGTGAGGCGGCCGGCTGTGTCGTAGTCGTAGCTAACCGTGGCGCCGGTCAGCGGGTCGGTGGCGCTGGTGACCTGACCGGCCGTGTTGTAGCCGAAGGCGGTGGTGCCCGCCGCGTCGGTGCGGGCGGTCATCCGGCTGTCGCCGTTGTAGGTGTAGCTGCTGGCGCCGCCGGGGCCGGCAGCGGTGAGCAGTTGGCCGCGGTCGTTGTAGGTGTAGGTGTCCGGGGTGGTGCCGGGGGTGCCGACGGATATCAGGTGGCCGGCGGCGTCGTAGCCGAGGGTGCGGTCCGGGGTCGCCACCTCGGCGCCGGTGGCGCTCTCCTGGGTCAGGTTGCCCGCGCCGTCGTAGCTGCGGCGGCGGACCACGCCACCCGGTTCGGTCAGCGTGACGGCTCGTCCGGCCGCGTCGTAGCTGGTGGTGAACAGGCCTTCGGCGGCGCTCGGGTGGGCGGTGGTCGGCGGTTCGACCGTCGACTCGGGGAGCCCGAGGGAGTTGTAGGTGTAGTAGACCCGGACGTTCTTCCCGTTGGTCCAGCGGGTCTTGCGCCCGCTGGCGTCGTAGCCGGCCGATGTGGTGATCGTCTGCCCGGCTGCGACCGGTTCGACCTGCTGGACCGGCAGGCCAGCCGGGTTGTAGCTGAACTGCCGCGAGTGCGCGGCGGTGTCGGCGCTGCTCGCCACCTTGTCGGTGGCGCTGATGACGTTCCCCTCCGGGTCGTACGTGGCGTACTGGGTGGCCACGGAGGCCCCCGCGGTGTCCAGATCGGTCGTGCTCACTGTCCGCCCGAGCCGGTCGTAGCCGGTGACGGTCGCGGTCCCGTCGGCCCTGGTCACCCTGCTGGTCCGGCCGAGCCCGTCGTAGGCCGAGCGGACGGCGATCCCGGCCGGGTCGGTGGCGCTGAGCACCTGGCCGACGGCGTTGTAGTTCGCCTTGCTGACGGCGCCGCCCGGCAGGGTGGAGCTGAGCTGGCTGCCCGCGTCGTCCCAGGTGAAGGTGGAGGTATAGGCGGCCGCGGTGGGGTAGCGCTCCACCTGGGTGCTGGTGATGCGCCTTCCGAGGTCGTCGTAGGTGGACTGGCTGACCGCGCCTGTCGGGCCGGTGCTGGAGAGCAGTTCGCCGTCGAGGTCGTAGGACTTCGTGACGGTCGGTGCGGTGGCACCTCCGCTCGCAGGGAGGGTGATCTGCACCATGTTGCCGAATTGGTCGTATCGCATGGTGCGGGTCAGTTTGAGACCGGTCGGGTCAAGGACGGTCCTGACGGGCCGGCCGACTACGTCGTACTCGACCGTGGAGGCCGGCGTGACCTTGGTGCCGGACTGCGGGTCGGTGTAGGCCGCACCGGCCACGGCGACCTGGTGTCCGTCCAGGTCGTAGGTGTTGGTGACGGTGTTGCCCAGCGGGTCGACCTGGGAGGTCACCTGGCCGTAGGTGTCGTAGCCGGTCCGGCTGATCGGCCGGATCTGCTGCGGCTTGCTTCCGTGGCTGGTCGGGTCGTACGACTCCGCGCTGAACAGCGGGCCGGTGGTGACGGTGGGCCGGCCGGCCTCGTCGTACCCGACGCTGCTGGTGTACGCGGAGGAGTCGGCGCCGGCCGCGTTGCCGTTCGGACTGGTGGTGCTGGTGCGTAGGCCGCGGCTGTTGTAGCCGTACGCCACCACCGAGTCCGCGGGCTGGTTGCGGGCGGTCTGCTTGAGCACGTTACCGGTGACGTCGTAGGCGTAGTCGGTCTGGGCCGAGCTCGCGTCCGCGCCGCCGGTGCTGGCCACGCTGGTCGGGCGGTTGGCCACGTCGTAGGTGTACGTGGTGGTGCGGTTGAGGCCGCCGGGGTCGACGCTCGTCCGGGTGACCCGGCCAGCCGCGTCGTAGGCGGTGGCGGTGGTGGTCTTGCCGCCGCCCGTGACCTGCTGGGTGAGGTGGCCCGCGTCGTCGTAGGTGTTCTGTTGGAGCACCACGTTGCGCAAGGTGCCGTCGGTGTTGTGGTAGCCGTCGAGGTCGACCTCGGCGACGGTGTTGTCGTCGTTGTAGTAGGTGTGGGTGGTGCGCCCCATAGCGTCGGTGGCGGTGGCGGGGCGGCCGGCCGGGTCGTAGCTGCGTGAGTCGACGACCTGCCGGCGCGGCGTGGTCGGGGTGGCGCTGCTGCCGGTGTAGTTGGTCACGGCGGTCTGCTGCAGCTGTCCCATCGGCGAGTGGCTGTAGCTGTAGGTGGTGCCCGCCGCGTCGGTCTGGGTGGCGACGTTGCCGTAGCGGTCGTAGGTGAACGAGGTCAGGTGGCCGCCGGGGTCCTTCACCTGCTTCACCCGGCTGGTGTCGGGTTCGTAGGTCCAGGTGGTGGTGCGCGACGGGTCGCCACCGGTGGTGTCGGCGACGGTCTGGCTCACCTGGTTGCCGTCGACGTCGTAGGCGGTGGTGGCCTGCCGGGTGTGCTTGGCGCCGGTGACGGCGTCGGTGGTGTATGGGTCGGTGCGGCTGACCTGGTTGCCTTGGCCGTCCCAGGTGAAGTCGGTCTCCAGCATCCGGGGCGCGGAAACGCTGCCGCCCGGGCAGTCGTCGCAGCCGTATGCCTGGCTGATGGTGCGGCCGAGGTTGTCGTAGCCGTAGGTCACCTTCGGCCGTAGTGGGGAGGTGACGGAGGCGACGTCGCCGTTGGGCCGGTAGGTGTAGGTGGTCTGTTGGTCGGTGGGGATCTTGCTCGGGTCCGGGTACGCGGCCGCGTCGAGCAGGCCGGTCTGGGCTCGCACCAGTCCGGCCGGTACGGTTCCGCCGTCCTGGGCCTGGGTGGTGGCGTCGGTGCGCAGGGTGTAGCTGACGCGGCCGTTGGGGAAGTCGGACGTGGCCGGGGCGGTGGTGGAGATCAGCTGGCCGTTGGCGTCGTAGGCGTAGCGGGTGGTGTAGGTGGTGTCGCCCGGGCCCGAGGACCGGGCGTCGCTGGAGGTCAGGATCTTGTCGTTGGCCGGGTTGAAGGGGTCGCCGGTGTCGAGGTAGTACGTGGCGTAGCTGGTCTGGCAGCTTCCGGCGCCGCGGCAGGTGGTGCGGGAGACGGTGTTGCCGCGGGTGTCGTGCCCGGTGGTGATGGTGTGCCCGTTCGGGTCGGTGACGGCGTAGAGGTACCCGGCGGTGTCGTAGCTGTAGCGGGTGGTGTTGCCGTAGCCGTCGCTGCGGGAGAGCAGGCGGGAGGAGCGGGTGTCGTACTGGTAGGTCAGGTTGTAGCCGGTCGGGTCGGTGACGACGGCGGTGGTAACGGGTGTGGCGGTGCCGCCGTCGCCCATGGACTTGTAGTGGGTGGTGACGGTGTCCGCGTCGAGTCGGGTGCTGTAGTACGAGACTTCGGCGATGTTGCCGTTGAAGTGGTCGGCGCCGCCCCCGGGCCAGCCCCATCCGGTGGTGGTGCCGGCTCCGATGTAGACGTACGGGGTTCCGTTGAAGGTGATCTTGCGTCCGCTGGTGTCGGAGGCGCTGGCGCGGCCGTCGATGTAGATGGTCTGGCCGCTGTCGTCGGCGGCGAGGGCCACCTGGTGCCACTTGCCGTCGTTGACCGTCCGGTCGGAGGTCATGACGGCGCCCGAGCCCATCCAGAACTCGCCGTGGATGCGGCCGTCGGAACCGACGTACAGCGCCGGGTTCCAGCTGTTCCCCAGCGGGCCGCCCACCGGGAAGTCCTGGTAGCTGTAGAGCGGTCCGCCGCTGGTGGTCTTGAACCACAGCTCGATGCTGGCTGGACCGCGGACGGGGGCGGCGTCGGGCGGGAGCTGGATTTGCGAGGTGGTGCCGTTGAAGACGGCCGACCTCTGGTTGGGGTCGTTGGAGGGGCCGTTGCCGTTCAGTAGGACGTCGGTCAGGTTGCCGGTGTTGACGTCGGGGCGAGCGTCGCCGAGTTGGCTGGCGGCGTACCAGGAGCCGGACGGGTCGTTGAGGCGCCAGTAGCCTATGGCGCTGTCCTGGATCACCTTGGTGCGGTAGGCGCTCGCGGCGTCCACACCCCCGATCATGGCGGTGGAGGTGGCACGGTTGTAGTGGCCGGAGACCGTGTCCTGGGTGAGCCGGTACCGGTAGGTCGAGAAGTCAGCGATGGCGCCGTTGAAGTAACCGACCTGGTCCGACGGCGGGTTGGGCCAGCCGCCGGTCCACCCGGCGCCGAGGTAGGCGTAAGCCGAACCGTTGTAGGTGATGGGCAGCGCCGTGGTGCTGGTCGCGGTGGGAGCACCGTCCAGGTAGAGGGTCTGGCCGGAGCCGTCGCCGGTCAGAGCGACGTGGTGCCACGCCCCGTCCGTGACGGTGGTGGCCGAGACCAGGGCGTTGTCGGCCGAGCCGGTCCACAGGGCACCGTAGAGCTTCCTGTCGGAGCCGATGTAGAGCGCCGGGTTCCAGTGGTCGGTCGAGCCATTAGTCGGCTTCCCATCGATCGGGAAGGACTGGTGGCTGTACAGCACGCCGGGGGCTGTGGTCTTGAACCAGAGCTCGACGGTGGCCGCACCCCAGTGCTTAGGCGCGGTGTTGGGAGGCAGTTGGACGTACGCGTTGGTGCCGTTGAAGCCGGTGGCCGTGGAAGTGCCGGAGGCCCAGGGGCCGCTCTGGCAGCAGGTGGTGTTGTGGTAGCTGCCCCGGTTCTGCGCCAGTGCCGCGGAGGAGATCAGCTCTGTCGCCTGGTTGCCGGTGGTGTCGTCCATGTGCCAGTAGCCGGTCGGGTGGGCATCGACGACGGCCGCGTCGTACTGGACGGCGCCACTGGTGGTGGCCAGCTGGTAGAGGCTCGAGACGGCCGTGCTGTCCATGCCGTGCGGGAACGCGGTCACGTTCGAGATCTGGCCCTTGAAGTGGCCGGAGTCGTCGCCGGGGGCGGCGGGCCAGCCGAGGGAGACGGCGCCGGCGCCGATGAAGACGTGCTCGACACCGTTGGGGGTGATGGTGCCGTCCAGCGGTCCGGCGCTCTGCGCGCCGTCCACGTAGAGCCGTTGGGAGGTCGGGCTGTCGGCCGAGAGCAGGGCGAAGTGCCACTTGTCGTCGTTCACGGTGGCGGCACTGGCCATGGTGTGGGAGGCATCGCCGGTCCACAGCTGTGCGTGGAGCTTCCCGTCAGTGCCGACGTACAAGGCCGGGTTCCAGTGCAGGCCCCACTGGGTGTGGGGTGCGTTGATGGGGAAGGACTGGTAACTCAGCAGAACGCCGGCGCTGCTGGTCTTGAACCACATCCCGAGCGCTCCCGGGCCGGACTGGGGCGCGTAGGAGGCCGGCAACTCGGCCCAGGAGGTGCTGCCGTTGAAGGAGGCGGATCCGGCGGAACCTGCCATGGGCCCCGCAGACCCGAGGACGACATCTGAGTAGGTGCCGTTGTGGGGGGTCGGCCGCGGTGTGTAGATCTGATTGGCGGCCTGCACGCCGGCGCCGTCGGACAGCCGCCAGTAGTCGGTCGGCCGGGAGCCCATGACCTGGCCCCGGTACTCCTGGGAGGAGCCGGACACGGTCGGATTGTTGAGCTTCCAAGTGCCACCGTTTTCGTCGGTGACCTGGGATGCGCGGTCCTTGGTGGTGTCGTAGGAGATGGCGAGCCGGGTCTTGCCGGAGGGGAGCTTCAGCCCGGAAAGTTCGGGCGAGGGCTGGCTGCCAGCCTGCCACAGGGCCTGGACTGTCGGGGCGCCGAGGGTCCGGTTGTAGAACGCGACGTCGCTGATGCTGCCGGAGAAGTAGCTCGCCCGGCCTGTGAAGTCACTGAACGGGCTGTCCTGCCACCAGGCACTGGTGAATCCGCCGCCGATGGCGCTGGCGCGCTGCCCCGGCGCGAGGACCGGTCCGGCCAGAGTTCCCTGGGCCTGACCGTCGAGGTACAGCGTCTGGGAGACCCCGGATGCCGACAGCATCGCGAAGTGCCACTGGCCGTCGTTGACCGCCTTGGACGACTGCATGGGGATGGAGGAGCCGGCCCAGAACTTGCCGTGAAGCTTTCCGGAGGTCCCGACGTAGAGCGCGGGGGTGTAGTCGCCCGCTGTCGTACCGCTGCCAGGGAAGGTCTCGGTCTGGTAGCTGAACAGCACGCCCGAGCCCGTGGTCTTGAACCAGAGCCCGACCGCCGCGTAGGAAGAGGTGGATAGCTCGGTCTGCGGCAGTGTCACATAGCCCGTGCTTCCGTCGAAGGTCGCCGCTGTCGCGGAGCCCGCCGGCCCGGGAGTGCCCAGGGTCACACCGCCGGCGGAGTAGGTCGCGTTGTCGTTGCCCTGGTTCTCGACCACCTCGCTGGCCGCGGTGCTGCCGGAGGACTCGCCCAGGCGCCAGTACGAGACGGGGGCGGAGTCGAGAACGGCCGAGCGCATGTGCGAACCCGGGGTGTAGGAGTAGCTGCTGCAGGACTGGGCGGTGTTCCCGCCGGTCGCCGGTGCGCAGACCTGGTCCAGCTGGTCGGGGCTATTGGCGTTGTAGGTATAGGTCCAGGTCTGAGAGGTGTTCCAGTCGGTCCCGGTCACGGGGTCGGTGTAGACCCTCGCGACGTGCCGGTTGCTGGCGGTCCACTCGAAGTGCAGGGCTCGGCCCGAGGAGGTGTCCTTCACCGTCGTCAGAACGCTGTTGGTGTAGCTCAGTTCCTGGGTGCGGCCGACCGCGTCGCGTACCAGGGACAGGGCGTAGCCGTCGCCGGAGGCGGCGTGGAACTCGTAGCGGGTGCCGTCCTTGACCATCAGGTCGAAGCCGGTGGCGGCCTTGCTGAGGGACTGGAACTCACCGGGCGGTGGCGTGTACAGGGCGCCCTTGTTCGGGTCGGCGCCGAACCGGGCGGCCCGGCCGCTGGCGGTGGTGAGGACGACGGAGTCGGTGCCATCGTTGTCGGGCTGGACCCTCATGTCGAAGTTGGAGGTCCAGCCGCTGCCGAACAGCGTCGAGGTGCGCGGGTCCAGGGAGTTGTAGGAGCGGTTGACCGTCAGTGCCGGTCCGATGCTCTTGACGTCGGCGTCGGTGGCCGCGGTGGTGTAGTTGCCGACCTTGGCGTCGAAGGGGCGGCCGGCGCCGTCGCCGACGGCACCGCCGAGGTGGGAGGTGATCACCGGCTGCTGGACCTGGGTGGAGAACGAGACCATGCTGGACAGCGGGCTCGCGCCGCTGTGGTCGCCGTCCATGACGTTCCACAGGTAGCTGGTGTTCCAGGCGAGCTTGCCGGGCGGCACGGCCCAGGAGGTGCTGGGCTGCCAGCCTGACTCGGCGACGAGCTGCGGGTCGCCCGACGCAGGGTTGGTGTAGACCTTGAAGTAGTAGTCGACGCCCGTGCCGGGGTAGTTGTCCGGGTCGTGGCCGGTGGCGTAGAGCTGCGGGGTAAGGCTTCCGACCACGGTGTTGTTGGGCGGCGCCAGTGCGTCCAGTTGGGGTGCGGTGTTTGCCCCGGTGACGGTGGTGCAGGTGCCGAAGGGTATCGAGTAGGAGTCGTGCAGGGATGTGGTCCCGCCGACGTACCCGTCCCAGCAGAGGTAGTAGGAGCGTCCGAGCGGCAGCGGCGGGATCACGCCGTTGACGGTCACGGAGTCATAGGTCTTGACCAGTCCGGAGACGCCGGTGAGCGGCGCGTTGAACCACTGCTCGTTCCAGTTCGAGTCGAAGAACCGGGCCTTGACCTGCATGCTCTGCCAGTTCCACCAGTTTGCCGCCATGTTGGTCAGGGTGACCTGCTGGTAGCCGGGGGTGTTGTAGGTCGGCGGCATGTAGCTGTCGGCCGGTGCGTAGGTCGCGGCCCAGTCGCTGTAGACGATCGACAGGTAGGGCGGGTAGGCGCTGTTGGCGCTGGAGAACTTCTTCCAGTCGTAGGAGTTCGTGGTGCTGGCCGTCAGCGCGAGGCCGTAGTTGGCGCCGCCGCGGGCCCAGCTCTCGACCAGCTGTACGCCCGGGTCGTTGTGGCTGCGGCCCAGATCGATGCTCTCCCACATCGCTCCGCCGCACGTGTCGCCGGCGGAGAAGTTGGCGGTTCCCAGTTGCTGGCCGATCGACACACCAGGGTAGGTGTTGATCGTCGCGGGGTTCCACGAGCTGGTGATCTGGTTCACGTAGACCGGGTGCGGCGAGCACTCGTAGGAGTGGGTGTTGTTCAGGTTGAGGGTTACCGCGTGCAGGTAGTCGTTCGACAACACGTTGGCCACACCGGGGAAGTACAGGTAGCTATTAATCTTCGAGGCGCCGCCGTCGGAGGTGCCGATCCGCAGCAACGGGTCGGTGGAGAAGTTCGCCTTCTGGTCGGAGCGGACGAAGGTCGACTGTCCGACGCCGATGGACAGGGTCGACGGGTCCACAGTGACCGGGTAGACGCGCTTGGCGTCGTGCAGCCAGGCCGCGTCCAGGTCCATCTGCAGAGCGGGCACGCCGTTCTGGTCCATCACACGGTAGGTGACACCGTCGCTGCCCACGCCGTCGCCGGAGGCCGGGTCGATCTTCGAGTCCATCATCGAGCCGCGCGGAATCGTGAGCCGCACGGCGCCGGAGGCGTCCTTGAACTGGACCTCGCCAGCCGAGCCGATCGCCGGGGTCAGCCCGGTGGTGTTCAGCGGGAAGACCCAGTTGGTCGGGGCGCTCGCATCGTGCAGGACCAGGGATTCCTTGATGCCCTGGGCGAGGCCGTTGTAGACGACGTCGCTCGCAGGGCGCGCGAGCGGATACGTCAGGGTGTCGCCCTGGACGACGCCGCGCACTGGGGCCGCACCCTGCAGGCCGTAGGAAACCGTGTGCTCCGCATCCAGGGTCCAGCTCACGACCGAGGGGTCGTCGGCCTTGACCGCGAAGCTGGCCTGCTGGCTGTTGGCCTGCTCGGCCCAACGGCCGGCGCGGTCCAGCGAGAAGTTGGTGTTGATGTCGTCCCAGCTGCCGTCGGCCTTCTTGTAGTGCACAGGCCGGGGGTACACGCGCAGGGTCTTGGTGCCGTCCGGGTTCTGGTAGACCGACGTGCTGTCGGTCTGGGCACCGGCGACCTCCGTCCCCTCGACGGGCAGACCCGGGGATCCTGAACTGGTGTTGGCGTCGTTGCGTGCTTGAAGGTCCTTCGCCGAGGGGGACGTAGACGTAGCGCCGCGGGTCTTCGTCCCCTTGACGTCCTGCGCCGCGGCCGCCTTCGGCTGCACCGCATTGCCGGGCTGGGGGCTGCCGGGCTTGGCATCCCCAGGGTGGTGTTCCAGGGACGGCGGCGGGGTGACGGCCCCACCCTTCACCGGGGCCTTGGGCCGCCCGTCGCCAGAAGGGTGCGTGGTGGTGTCGCCTGCCACCGTCTTGGTCTCGGGCAGTTCACCCGGACCCGGCCGGTGCGCGGACTCCCCGGGAGCACCGCCGTCCTTCCTGCTCTGTGAGGACGGCACCGTGTGGCTGCCCCCGCTCGGGTCGCCACTGACCTGCTGCGGAGTCTTCGGCGTGACCGTCGGAACCGGGGCTTTGGTCGCCGTGAACGCGCTCGCTTCTTGCGTGCCCAAGGCCAGCAGAAGCGCCAAAGAGGTAACGAGTGCAAGCGAGCGACGCACGACAAGTCCTTCAAAGTGCAGGTGGAACGACCGACTCGCCCCCTACGGCGATCGGTCCGTGCCCTTCCTATCGGACGTCAGTGCGACAGGTACAGGCAGGAATTGAGGAAGCCATGGCCGCTTTGTGCAAAATAGGGACATGATAGACTGAAATGTTCTTAAGATATTTTTCATATTCTTTACCGAACAATGGAAACCACCAGGCGAGACTTGACCGCGCCCACCGCACATCACCGCCAGGAGAAGCCCGACATGACGTTCCATCTCACCCCCCGTCACCGGTGGGTGTTCGGGCTGGCCGCGGCACTGGCGGTCGTAGTGGGTACCGGTGCCGGGATGTGGCACGCGAGCAAAAATGACGGCAAGGTGGACCCTCCAACCGTCATAAGCCCTTCCAACATCGCTGGCCGCCGAACGGCCTGCCTCACCGGCGATGCCACCGAAGCCGCGAGGCACAGCGAGACCAGCGCGATCTGGTCAGCTCTTCAAGACGCTTCCCAGCAGAACCAGCTGAACGTGCGACAACTCCTCGTCCCGGCAACCACCGCCGATCAGGCCCTTCCCTACCTCTCGGGACTTGCAGCACAACACTGCGACCTCGTCATCGCCATCGGACCAACCTTCAGCCAGGCGCTGGAAACTGCATCCAAAGCCAACCCGCAGACCCGATTCGTCGCCGTGACGACCGACGGGCAACCCGCGCCAGGCGGAGTTGTCACCGTCACGGGCAGCGACAACGAAAAGGCCGCCGAGATCCGTCGTCGCGCACTCGACCTACCCGCCCCCAGCAACTGACCCAACCCCACCCCAGCCACCCGTCACCACCCGCCTCCCGGACGCTCACCGGCCGGGAAGCGGGAAGCCGGGCCGGAAGCCGGGCGAACAGGCCCTCGACGCCCCCCAGACCAGACAGCCAGCCGACTGGCGGCGACGGCGGGCGGCGAGCGGCCCCGAACGGGCAAGCAACGGCCGCCGGACCGGCCCCGGACGGGCAGACACAGGCGACGACGGCGCCCGGGGCGGGCGGCCGGCCAGCGGGAGCAGCCCGGAACCGGCCGGCAGGCACCAGCCGAGACCGGGCGGCGGCCCGGGCGGCACGGCCCGGCACTGACACCCACAAGCGCAGCAAGGCCCACAACCCGCCCACCCGCCACGGCGGCGGCAAGCGGGCGGGCGGGCCAGGCGCTGGGACCGGACGACGCCGTACCACGCCACCCCTGGCCCCGAGAACGCACGGGGCCAGGGCGTCGCATTCCCACTCGTCGGCGGCGCGCTCGTCCTCCCGGGCCCGGTGCAGGGCCTGCTGGAGGTCCTCCCGGGTCATCCCGGCCGCCCGGCGGCGGACCCGGCCGCGGACGCCGTCGAGCAGCCCGTCCTCCTGGTCGTCGTCCTCGTCCTGGGTGAAGAGGGTGCGAGCAGGGTGCTGGGCGAGGGCGGCATGCAGCGTCGCGCCGGCCTCCCGCGCCTCGGCGTGGACGACGGGCTCCGGCACGGCAAGACCCGGCAGGGCGCAGTGGGCGACGCCTTCCGGGGAGACGCGAGGCGCGGAGCCCTGCGACGCCTGCGGCACTCCGACGGCGCCGGGACGGAGGCCAGGCAGGCACACCAGGCCCGGCAGGCCCCGGTGTTGCGCCGAACGGGTGAATCCGACGCTCCGTTGTGACATTCGGCAATCCGCTCCGGAACACGGGAACGAATCCTTCCCACGCCGGGTGTTTCGGCACTCGGATGGAAGGAACACAGCATGCGTCTTCGCAACACCCTCGTCGCCTCGGCCGGTGCCCTGCTGCTGGCCCTGACCATCTCCAACCCCGCCCAGGCCGCCACCGGGGCCTTCGAGTACACGGGCGGCCAGGGCCTGCCCCGGCTGCTCCTGGACCCCGCGGACCGCGAGTGCATCAACCTGGCGGGCGCCACCGAGGACAACCCGGCCTCCGCGCCGAAGAACCTCACCACCGCCACGGCCACCGTCTTTTTCGACTTCGACTGCAACGGCGACGTCTACTACGTCATGCCCCCGGCAAGATCCTCGGCAACCGCCTCAAGCTCCGCTCGGTCATCTTCTCCTGACCACCCCGCACGGCAGGCCCAGCACAGCGGACCGCCCGGTACCCGGCTCGGGGCCGGACACCGGCCGGACGAACGGGCCAGCGGTGAGCAGCGTGAGGATCCCGGCCCGGAGTGGGCCGCGACGACGGAGTCTGCTCGCGACGGCGGCTCGGGGGCGGGTCAGCCGGTGACGGTCTCGGCGTGCCGGGTGAGCGCGTCCAGGAGCGCGGTCTGCTGCTGGGTCAGCTTGCCCTCGGCGCCACCCACACCGGCGCCCTGCCCGACCTCGCGCCGGGCGAGCGGCTGCCGCTGGTCGCGGTGTGCGCGCTCGCGGCCGCCATGCCGTCCTGCGTGCTCGGCGACCCGCCGCGCGAGGTCACCCTGCTCGCCGACGGACTGGACGCCGCCACCACCGCCGACCGCACCGCCACCGCAGGCGCGAACAGCACGTACTCGGGGTGACCCGCTCGCACCGGCCGGTGCGCGGGAGAACGGTCCGGGTTGACCAGCACTCAGCAGCCGTGCGGCATAGGCTCCCCCATCCCCACCACCCGCACTCGGGTGACGCCCGACGAGCTGGCGGCCGCCCAGCTGCTGCACCTGCGCACCGTGACCGTCCCCGTTCCGGTCCTCGCCGCGGCCGCCGAGCTGATCGCCCCACAGCTGGAGAACCCGTCGTATGTCTGTCACGCTGATCGCGGAATCACCCTGTTCGCCGGACGCCGGCCCGATTCACTGGATGCCGGCTCGTCTGCGATCGATGTGCCGGCGCGGTCGCCGGTGCCCGGCAGGTCCTTGGCGAGCCGGCCTGCGAGTGCGCTCACCGGGCATCGACCGGGTGAGGACGCCGAGTGTGAGCAGAGCGAGCGCCGGCAGCACGGCGACGATGATTCCCATCGGCAAGGCGTCGGTGGCGCCACCCGCGCCGGCCAGAGGAGCAAGTGCCCCGCCGATCATGAACTGGCTGAAGCCGAGCAGAGCGGCGGCCGACCCGGCGTGTCCGCCGTGGTCGGCCAGGGCCTGGGCCGCGGCGTTCGGCATGACCAGGCCCACGCTGGAGACCAGGACGAACAGGCCGATCAGGAGCACGGGCAGGGGTGCCCGTGTCAGCACCGCGCCCAGGACCGTGGCACCACCGGCTGTCGCGCCCAGCAGACCGGCGAGCAGCAGCACGCGGGCGCCGGCCCGGGCCACCAGCCGGCCGCTGATCTGGGCGGCCGCGATGAGTCCGGCGGCGTTGACGGCGAACACGGCGCTGTACTGCTGCGGTGACAGGCCGTGGATGTCCTGCAGGACGAACGGCGAGCCGGAGATGTAGGCGAACATCGCCGCGAAGACCAGGCCGTTGGCCAGGACGTACCCGGTGAAGACCCGGTCGCTGAGCAGCTGCCCGACGACGGCCGGCAGCGGCTGGCGTGACGCGGAGGGGCGGGTCTGCGGCAGTCCGGCGGCGGAGGCCGCCAGCATCACGGCGCCGAGTACGGCCAGGGCCACGAAGATCCCCGGCCAGGCCGTGACGCGCAGTAGCTGGCCGCCGAGGACCGGCGCGAACACGGGCGCCAGGCCGGTGATCAAGGTCAGTGCGGAGAAGAGACGTGCGGTGCGGGTTCCGGAGGTGCGGTCGCGGACCATCGCGTTGGCGATGACGATGCCGAACCCCCCGCCGATGCCCTGGACCAGGCGCAGGCCGACGAAGGTCCGGACGTCGGGTGCCACCGCGCAGAGCGCGCTGGCGGTCGTGTAGAGGGCGAGGCCCGCCAGCAACGGACGCCGCCGGCCATAGGTGTCGCTCAGCGGCCCGGCGATCAGCTGCCCGATGGCCAGCCCGACCAGACAGGCGGTGATGGTGAGCTGGGTGGCCGCGGCGCCGGCGCGCAGGTCGCCGGCGAGTTCCGGCAGTCCGGGCAGGTAGCCGTCGATGGACAGTGGTCCCAGGGCCGCGAGCGCTGCGAGCAGGACGATGGATCGGGTGTGCCGGCCGGCGGCGTCGTTGCTCATGGCTCAGTACGCCACGGTGATGCGGCGGCGGATCGCGGTGCCGCTCTCGATCGTGTCGGCCAGGGCGATCGCGTAGTCGGCGTACGAGATGCGGCTGTTGCCGTCGTCGTCGGTGAGCAGGGTGTCCCCGGCGCTGCGGTAGGCCCCGGTCCGCTCGCCCGCTGCGATGACCGCGGCGGGCGACACGTACGTCCAGTCGAGGTCGTGCACGCCGCGGTAGAGGTCGAGCGCTTCGGACTGGGCCTCGGCGTTGGCCTTCCACAGTGCGGGGAAGTCCGGGGCGTCCATGACCCGGGCGCCGGTCGGCGTGCGCAGGCTACCGGCGCCGCCGATGGTGACCAGGCGGGTGACGCCGGCTCGGCGGAGTCCGTCGATCAGCGCACGGGCGGCTCCGACGATCGTGGCGCGGTCGTTCTCCTGGCCGATCCGGGGGCCGACGGCCGACAGTACGGCGTCGTGGGAGGCGGCGAGGCCGGCGACCGCGGCGGCGTCCGTGACGTCACCGGTGGTCACGGTCAGGGCCTCGTGCTCGAGTCCGTCGACGTGGCCGGCTCGGGTGACCGCGGTGACGGTGTGGCCGCGACGCAGGAGTTCCTCGGTGGTGGGCCGGCCGATGTTGCCGCTGGCACCGAACAGGACGATCTTCATGTGGTGCTCCTTGTTTCCGATGGTCACAGGACGGGCTGGCCGTCGGCGATGACGGCCGCGGTGATGCCGCGCTCGGCGGCGGCGTGCCGGAAGCGCTGCTCGATGTCGGGTTGTTCGGTGTAGAACGGCGGGTTGTGGAACAGGCCGTAGTGCATGGCGCAGACGGTGGCGGCGCCGAGTGCGACGGCGGCCTCGACGCCCTGCTCGGGGGTCATGGTCGCCGGGACGTTGGCCGCGTAGCCCTCGAAGTGGGCGATGACGCCGTTGACCGGGACGAACGCGACGTCGAACGGGCCGTGGTCGCGGGCGATCTGCCACCAGCTGCCGTGCCACTGGGTGTCGCCGCAGTGGATGACCCGCCGGCCGGCGCCTTCGACGACCCAGGCGACCTGGTCGCAGTCGTTGCCGCGCCAGTCCAGCGAGGTCACCGGGGTGACGGTCAGCGCTCCGATGCGGCGTGGCTGGCCCAGGTCCTGGGCAACGGGGGTGATGCCCGCCTCGTGCAGCGCCGCCGCGCTCGGGGTGTGGCAGCCGATCGTGCCGGTGGCCGCGATCCGGGCGATCAGGTCGTGGTCGTAGTGGTCGGGGTGCAGGTGGGTGATGAGGGCGTGGGTGCCGGGCGGGGTGTCGACCGGGTCGACCGGCCGGTGCGGCGGCCCCATCACCGGCGCCAGCGGAGCGACGTTCTCGAGCGGGTCGATCAGCAGGCGGGTGTCGCCGAGACGGATCTCGACGCCGGCCCAGGCCAGCCGACGCACGGAAAGGGTGGTGGTCATGGGCAGCGACGCTAGACCGCCGTTGTTGAGAAAGTCAACAAGAGAGTTCTGAATCTCAACGCTGCAAGGTAGGGTGGTGGCATGCGCACCTACGGGCAGTACTGCGGCATCGCGAAAGCACTGGACACCATCGGCGACCGGTGGACCCTGCTGATCGTCCGTGAACTGCTCGCCCTGGGTCCGTGCCGGCACACCGACCTGCGCAACGGGCTGCCCGGGATCGCCAGCAACCTGCTGGTCGACCGGCTCCGCGAACTGGAGGAAGCCGGCCTGATCCACCGCAAGGCCGCCCCGCCGCCGGTGGCCACCACCCTGTTCTCCCTCACCGAGCGTGGCCGCGCACTGGAACCGGTGCTGCAGGAGCTGAGCCGGTGGGGCGTGCCGCTGCTGCGTGAGCCGGGCGGCAGCGACACCTTCCGCACCCACTGGCTGGACATGCCCGCCCGGGCACTGACCGACCACCGCCCCGACCAGCCGGCCATCGCCCTGCAGCTGCACGCCGACGGCAACGAGGACCTGGTCATCGAAGTCAAGGACGGCTCGGTACACACCCACGCCGGCCGGGTCGACCACCCCACCGCGTCACTGACCGGACCGCCGCACCTGCTGGCCGCGACCCTGCTCGGCGACCTCGACCTGAGCACCGCAGTACAGCAAGGCCTGCAGCTCAGCGGAGAACGCGAGGCAGTACTGCGCATCCTGCCCCGCTGATCGGCCGGGTGCTCGCGGACCTGCGACCTCAAGCTCCACCGAGTCCGCGCCGGTCTCAAGACGGTCCTTTGCCCGAGCAAGATCAAACATGATGCCCCGGCGGGCGCGAAATCTCGGAGCGTGCCGGCCGCGTCCGCGTACGCCAGGGCGCCCGTTGCCGTCGTCTCGCCGGTGGCACGGCCTCCGGCTCACTGGGTGCAGGTCCCGCACCCTGGTGTGGGACCTGCACCGATTCCAACGACCCGTCGTCAAGGATCGGGATCAGAAGTTCGCGACGCCGGCGATCTGCCAGGGTGCTCCGACGTGCGTGGGGATCCCGTTCCTGTCGACCACGTCCTGCCGGGAGAAGACGCGGGAGGTGCCCATGTTCCAGATCTGGGTCTCACCGGTGTCGGTGTTGTGCCAGACGATGTCCGGGATTCCTTCCTGATCGAAGTCCGCGGTGCCGGCGATCTGCCAGGGTGCACCGACGTGGATGAGGTTGCCGTTCTCGTCGTACAGGCTCTGCCGTTGGGCGATGCGGTGGTTGTAGTCCACGGACCAGGTCTGGGCCTCACCGGTGTCGGTGTTGTGCCAGAGGATGTCCGGGCCCTTGTAGGGGTTGAATCCGGGACCTGACACGCCGGCGATCCGCCAGGGTGCTCCGACGCGGGTGGGACTGCCGTTCTCCTCCAGCAGATCCTGCCGCTGGATGATGCTCCTGTCCTTCATGAACCAGATCTGGGTCTCGTTGGTGCTGGTGTTGTGCCAGAGGATGTCCGGGTACCCGTCCTGGTTGAAGTCCGCGGCGCCGGCGATCTGCCAGGGTGTTCCGGCGTGTGCGGTCTTGCCGTTCTCGTCGAGCACGACGTGCCCGGTGATGAGATGGCCGTTGCCGTCCAGGTACATGATCACGGTTTCACCGCTGTCGGGCTGGTGCGTGATGACGTCCGCGACTCCGTCCCTGTTGAAGTCTGCCGCGCCGGCGGTCTGCCAGCCGGCTGGCAGACCAGCCGGGCTGCCGTCCGGGAGGAGTACGGTCCCCCGGCCGATGATGCGGTTCTGGTCCATGTACCAGATCTGGAACTGGTTGAGGCTGGTGTCGTACCAGAGGAGGTCCGGCTGGGTGTCGCCCCGATCCTGATCAGCGGGCGGCCCGGTGACTCCGGCGGGAGCGGCCCAGCCCGGGGTGGGGCTGCCGTTGTTCGCCGGGACCGCCGGGGTTGTCCCCTCGTTCCCGGCCCGGCTGGACACGCTGTGCGCCGGTGCGGAGCTCAGGGCCGTGAGAGCGGCGACAACGGCGATGGCCGTACCGACCGGGGTCGACTTTTTCCTGGGCATGGTGATTCCTCCTGTTCGTACTGACGGCCTGATGAAGTCGTGGAGGCGCGGGTCGGGCTGTGGGCCACAGTGGGCGATGTGCGGGTCCGGCCCGGCACCTCGCTTGCCGGGCCGGACCAGCGCTCAGAAGTCCCAGCTCTGGCTCGGCGCGCCGTTGCAGCTCCAGCTCACCAGGAGCTGTCCGTTCTCGGGCCGGCCGCCCAGGATGTCGAGGCACTTTCCGTTCATCCGGCTACGGATCTCGCCGCCGTTCCGGTACCACCTCTGGTTACTGCCGCCGTCGCAGTCCCAGGTGCTCACCGACCCCTGGTCACCCTGAACGAAGGCGTAGATCTCCAGGCACTTTCCGTTCATGCCCGAACGGATCTGCTCACCGTCCCAGCTCCACTGCTGGTTGGTGTTGCCGGTGCAGTCCCACGTCACGGTGGAGGCGCCGTTCTCCTGGTGGAACATGAAGATGTCGGCGCACTTCCCGTTCATGTTGGACCTGAGCAGCGGCGCGGCGGCGGACGCCGGCGAACCCGTCAAGGTACCGCCGACCGCGAGCCCGACGGCCACCAGCAGCGGCATCAGTCGTTGCACAGCTTTCACGCGAGCCTCCGTACAGTCATTGCGCGGTTGCGCTAGGTCATGTCTAGCCGCCAATGTTGTCCGGTGCCGGGACGGGAACGCCGGACATCAACTGCCGGACAATCGCCGCGAATCGCGGCTCCGGAAAGGCTCTGCAAAGGACAGCCATGCCACGCGCCGAACGCCCGCTGGACCCGGACGCCGGTCCCCTGACACGGTTCGCGGCCGACCTGCGGAGGCTGCGCGAGGAAGCGGGACGGCCGACCTACCGGGCACTGGCGCAAAGGGCGCACTACTCGTCCACGACACTGTCGGACGCCGCGGGCGGGCGCACCTTTCCGAGCCTGGGTGTGACGCTGGCGTACGTTGCGGCGTGTCAGGGCGACCGCCGTGCCTGGGAATCCCGATGGCACACGGTCGCCGCCGAGCTCGCCGTCGGCGCTGCCTGCGGCGAGCCCGGCGAAGCCGACCTGCGGGGCGCACCGTACGCCGGTCTGTCGGCGTTCCAGCCGGAGGACGCCGACCGCTTCTTCGGCCGCGAGCGACTGACCGGCGAGGTGCTGGCGAAGGTGCGTGACCACCGCTTCGTGGCGGTCTTCGGGCCGTCCGGATCGGGGAAGTCCTCGCTGCTACGGGCAGGGCTCGTCGCCCACGCGCGGGCGTCCGGGTGGCCGGTGATGCTCTTCACGCCAGGCACCCACCCCGTGGAGGAATGCGCGGTCCGGCTGGCCGTGGCGACGGGAGAGGCACCCGGCCCGCTGATGACCGAGCTGCGCGACGATCCCGCGATGCTGCACCTGCGGATCCGGCAGGCCACGATCGACCGTACGCCGGACACCGACATGCTCATCGTGGTCGACCAGTTCGAGGAGGTCTTCACGCTCTGCCGGGACCGGGACGAACGGGACGCGTTCATCACCATGCTGATCGCGGCCACCACCGCGACGACCGGCCGGACTCGGGTGGTCGTCGGCGTGCGCGCCGACTTCTACGGCCACTGCGTCCAGGACCCCCGGCTAGTCAGGGCGATGCGCGACGCGCAGATCGCGGTCGGCCCGATGAGCAGCCAAGAGCTGCGCGAGGCCATCACCCGGCCGGCCAAACTCGCCGACTGCACGGTGACCGGCCCGCTGCTGGCGGCCGTGGTCGCAGACGCGACCGGCCAGCCGGGTGCGTTGCCACTGGTCTCACACGCGATGGTCGAAACCTGGCGCCGCCGCAGCGGCAACCGCCTGACCCTGGAGGGGTACCTGGCAGCCGGCGGAATCCAGCACGCGCTCGCGCAGACGGCGGAGGCCGCCTACCGGGCGCTGACACCGGTGCAGCAGGACCTCGCCAGATCGCTGTTCCTGCGGCTGACCGCGCTGGGCGAGGGCACCGAGGACACCAGGCGCCGGATCAGCAGGGACGAGCTCGACCCGGCCCCCGACATGGCCGCCGTGCTCGAATCCCTCGCCCGGCAAAGGCTGGTGACACTGGACCAGGACTGCGTCGAGATCACCCACGAGGCGATCATCCGGTGCTGGCCGAGGCTGCGCGGCTGGCTGACCGAAGACCGGGACCGGCTGCTCCTGCACCGGCAGATCACTGACGCGACCGCCGGCTGGGAGGCGCACGACCGCGACCCGCACGCCCTGTACCGGGGTACCCGCCTTGCTGCGGCACTGGACCTGGCCGCTGCGAGCGGCAGTCGGCTGACGTCCAGGGAACGGCGCTTCCTCGACGCGAGCCGGGACGCGCAGACCGGTGAGACGGCGGCGATCAGGCGGCGGACGGTCCACCTTCGGCAGTTGGTCACGCTTCTCACCGTGCTGGTGGTCATCGCCGCCACCGCGGGCGCGCTGGCCGTGGGCTCGCGCAGCTCGGCCATCCGGCAGCGCAACGTGGCCATTGCACGCAAGGCCACCGAGGACGCGGCCGGAGTACGACAGCAGAACCCCTCGCTCGCCGCGCAGCTGAACCTGGCCGCGTACCGGCTGGCAGCCACTGACGACGTCCGTGATCAGCTGATGAGCACGTTCGCGGCGCCGTACACGAGCCGGCTCACCAACCACACCTCCGATGTCGTCTCGGTCTCCTTCGCCCCGCAGAGCACGGTCCTCGCCACCGCGAGCTGGGACCGCACGATCCGGCTGTGGGACGTCGGGGACGCCCACCGCCCCGTCCAGCTGGCGGTCCTGGACCAGCCCTGGCGGCTGCTGTCGGTCGCGTTCGGACAGGGTGGCCACGTCCTCGCGGCGGCGAGCGAACGATCGGTGCGGTTGTGGGACGTGACGAACCGGCGAGCGCCCGTCGAGCTGGGAACCCTGCCGGAACAGTCGGCCGCGCCGACGTGGGTGGCGTTCCGGCCCGGCGGCGACGTCATCGCCACCGGCCACACCGACGGCACGGCTCGGCTGTGGAACGTGCACGATCCCCGGCAGCCACGGCTGCTGGCCACCCTCCCCGGCCACAGCGGCCAGATCACCTCGGTGGCATTCACACCGGACGGCCACACACTGGCGACCACCGGCGACACCACCGCCAGGCTGTGGGACGTCACCGACCCGGCGAACCCGCGCGACCTCGACGTGCTGCGCGGCCACACCGACACGGTGGCCTCGGTCGCATTCAGTCCGGACGGCCGCACCGTGGCGACCAGCAGCTGGGACCACACCGCACGTCTCTGGGACATCGGCAGCAGCCCGCGGACGCAGCCGCCGGCCGTCCTGATCGGCCATCCCGCGATCGTCTGGTCGGTGGCGTTCGCCCCTGACGGCCGGACACTCGCCTCGGTCGGCGGGTCCACTCTCCTGTGGGACGTCACCGATCCGGCTCACCCGATGCGCGTCAGCGCGATTCCCGGCGGGGCCTACCAGGCCGCGTTCAGCCCGGACAGTCGCACACTCGCCGACTCCGACCGGCTGCTGGACCTACGGGACCTGTCGCTCGCGACCCACGACGACGTGGTCACGTCCCTGGCCTTCGCCCCTGGCGGCCACCTGCTCGCCAGCGCCGGCTGGGACGGCACCGCACGGCTGTGGCAGGTCACCGACGGCCGGGCCCTGTGGCCGCTGGCCGTCCTGCGCGGCCACACCAGGTTCGTCCGGTCCGTGGCGTTCAGCCCGGACGGGCGCACCCTCGTCACCGCCAGCGAGGACACCACCGTCCGCATCTGGGACGTGACCGATCCGCGGGCACCGCGGCTCACATCGGTCATCGCCCCCGACGCCGGCGAAGTCGCAGGGGCCGGCTTCGACCCGGGCGGCCACCTGCTGGCCGTGTGGGCGCAACATGCGGCCGGACTGTGGGACCTGACCGATCCCGGCCGTCCTCGGCAGCTGAGCCGGATCGTCGAGAACGGGCCGGACGTCACGATGGCGTCGTTCCGCCCGGACGCCCGCACGCTGGTGACGAGCACGGGCGAGTCCGGCTCGCTGCGGTTCTGGGACATCAGCGATCCGCGCAGCCCCAGGGAACTGCCGTCCCCGTTGCGATCCGAGCCACTGACCGATGGCGTGTTCAGCCCCGACAACCGGAGTCTGGCCGCCGTCCACGGGGCGGACAAGACCGTCTGGCTGATCGACATCAGCGACATCGGCCGCCCGGCGAAGGTGACGCGGCTACCCGCGGCCGGCTCCTCGCTCTACTCGCTGGCCTTCTCCGCGGACGGCCGCCGGCTGGCAGCCGGCGCCGCAGACGGCAGAGCCCTGCTGTGGGACGTGCGCGGGGCGGCCGCTCCTGCCGTCCTCACCGGCCCTTCGACCCCGGTACCGGCAGTGGCGTTCGGTCCGGACGGCAACACCCTGGCCACCGGCGGCAACGACTTCACGATCCGGCTGTGGGACACCGGCCTGGAGAAGGTCGCCGCCCGTATCTGCGACAGCGCCTACCCTCGGATCACCAGAGCCGAATGGGCACGGTACTTCCCGGCGGTCGACTTCACCCCGCCCTGCCCCGCCCCGTGACCTCGGTGCGGGCTCTGGCCTGCTTGCGCAGCCAGGTGCCGGGGCGTGCGTCACCGTCCCCTGCTCGGTGTGGGTGAGGATCTCCACGCGAGCGGTGTCGCCGTCCTCGAGCAGCGTGGTGGTGACCAGGGGTTCGGGATCTAGGACCAGGGGGTGGGGCACCTCCACACGGGTGGCGCGGACGGAGGTGGTGCCGAGGGCGCGGGATCCGGCGGCCAGGATCATCTCGGCGAAGGCGGTGCCGGGCAGGACCGGCGTGCCGGCCACCTGGTGGTCGGCCAGCCAGGGCAGGCGGGCAGGGCTGATCGGGGTCTGCCACAGCCAGCGGCCGGTCCGTTCCGGGTCGTGGACCTGGCCGCCGGGCAGCGGGTGCTCGGTGGCGCCGACCAGCTGAGGGGCGATCAGGCGGTAGGGGGTGCGGTCGCCGCCGTAGCGCTCCCGGTTCCAGGCGGTGGTGGGGACGTCGGCCAGTTCGCCCGGCGAGTGGCGGGGCCAGTCGATGCCGCGGTACCCGGCGCAGTGGAGGGTTGCGAGGTGGGTGAGGAAGGCGCTCCGGTCGTCGGTCCCCTCGCGCAGGGTGCCGACCACGACGGCGTCGTGGATGCCGATTCGGAGAGCGGAGTCCTGGATGGGCCGGACGGCCAGGGGGTGGGCGGTGCATTCGACGAACACCCGGTGTCCGTGCCCGAGCGCGGATTCGACGGCGGGGTGGAAGCGGACCCAGTAGGCGGCGTCGAGCGGTCCGGGGGCGAGGGGGTCGTCGGTGACGGTCGAGTACAGCGGGATGGTCGTGGTGGTGGGGCGTCGAACCCTCCGCCGTGATCGGGCAGTCGCTGGGAGAGGTGGCCGCCGCCGTCGTCGCCGGGGCGCTCGCGACTGAGCGAACGGCTCGTCCGAGCTCCACCGCTACCTCGTCGGCTGGCAACGTGCGCAGGCCACTGGAAGCAACCCGCACATAAAGGCTCTAATGCCCGTGAAAGGTGGCAGAGTGGGCTACAACTGGGACGTCGATGCGGCTGTAGAGGAGACCCGGTCGACGCCAACCGGTCACTGCAGTGCCCGGTCGCTCCCGGGCGGCCGAGCATCGGAAGGAGTCACCTCATGGCCGACGTCAACGTCGCGCTGCACGTACAGGTCAAGGCCCTGCCCGGCAAGGAGGAAGAGGTCGCCGCCTTTCTCCGCGAGGGCCTTGCCATCGTGCAGGAGGAGCCCAACACCGTGGCCTGGTTCGCCGTACGCCTGAGCCCGTCCACCTTCGCCATCTTCGACGCCTTCCCCGACGACGACGCACGCCAGGCCCACCTCGCCGGCCGCCTGGGCAGCGCCCTGACGGAGCGAGCCGGAGAACTGTTCGCCCAGCCCCCTTCCGTCGAGCGGCTCGACGTCCTCGCCCACAAACTCCCCTGAAGAACAGGCGGCACCCCTGACCCGCCGGCACGGCCCGCACACTCCGCAAGCGGGCGGCCCCGGCCGACAACCTGCGAGGCGCTCGTTGAACCCCCCAGCTCGCCTGAGCGACGGAGCAAGTGGGGCCACGAGCGGCCCGGCCGATCTCGGAGATCCCGTCAGGGCGCCGGATCCCGGGGCCGGAACAGCCGCGCCGGCCGCCCACGCGCGCGACCGACCCGAGCAAGGCCGAGGCGCTGGAGCGGGTGGAGGAGGCCTCCGCTCACCCACGCATTCGCCCAGACATGCCGGGTGCCGTTCCCATCACCGTCACGGGGATACGAACGGCATCTGGCTGCGCACTCGGCTGCACCCGTCCTGACCAGCGCCGGAAGTTCAGACACAGCCACTTGGCCGAGGCTGACGCGTACGACCGAAACTCGTCGGCTTCCCCTGTGCGGCGGGGTTCGTGGGCAGGAGTCGGGCGAGCCAGTCGGTGCGGGTTCGGCGGGCTGTGGCCGAGATGTGTGCCTGCGGGTACAGGGCGTCGAATCCGTGGAAGCCGCCTGCCCAGACGTGGAGTTCGGCCTGGCCGCCGGCCACCCAGATGCGGGTGGCGTAGTCGGTGTCCTCGTCGCGGAAGACTTCGGCGGAGCCGGTGTCGATGTAGGTGGTCGGCAGGCCCGCGAGGTCGTCGGCCAGGGCGGGTGAGACGTATGCGGGTACCTCGTCGTCGGTGAGGTCGCCGAGGAGGCAGCGCCATCCGAATCCGTTCATCTCGCGGGTCCAGACGCCGGGCCCGTTCGAGTACTGGAGGCTGGAGGCGGTGGTGTTGCGGTGGTCGAGCATGGGGCCGATCAGGACTTGGGCGGCGATCTGCGGGGTGCCGAGGTCGCGGGCCAGCAGGGTGACGCCGGCGGCGAGGCCGCCGCCCGCGCTGACGCCTGCGACGATGATCCGGGCGGGGTCGATGCCCAGTTCTTCCGAGTGTTCGGCGATCCAGAGCAGTCCCTGGTAGCAGTCGTCGACCGGGACGGTACCGGTGGACTCGGGCGCGAGCCTGTAGTCGACGGAGACCACGACGGCGCCGAACTCCTCGAGCCACTCCAGCGGGATGTCGATCTGTGAGAAGCGGTCTCCCATGACCATCCCGCCGCCGTGCATCCAGTAGACGCAGGGTGCGGCGGTGGCGCGATCGGCGTTCGCGGGGCTGAAGACGGACAAGGGGATCGGGGTGCCGTCCGGACTCGCGGCGGTGACCTCGCGCCGGTCGACAGCGCGACCTTCCAGGAGGGGTTCGACGGGCATCGAGGAGAAGGGGCGTACCTGCGCCAGCACGTCCGGGCTGAGCTGGGACATCAGCGGCATGTCGGCCATGAGTTCATGCAGTTCGGGGTCGAGGGAGGGGCGTGCCGTGGTCATGGTCGTTGCCTTTCATGGGTGGTGGCGGACGGTCGGGCGAGGACGGGGTCGCCTCGGAGGGCACCGCGGCGGCAGGGGCTGGGGTGTGGAGTGTTCGGCGGGTCAGAAGGCGGCCTTGCCGCGGACCGGCACGTAGTCGGTGTACTCGGACTCCTTGGCCAGCAGTCCGCCGATCCGCGCCACGATGGCCTGGGCGGCCTCGCCGGCGAAGATCCGGTGGTGGTCCTCCTCGCTGGTCCAGCCCTCGGTGACGTGGACGACGTCGGGGGCGGACGCGGAACGGGAGACGAGGTAGACCACGCAGTACTCGCTCGCGCCGGGGCTGCCCTCGTGCAGGCCGGTCAGCAGCAGGTCGACGAGCCGGTCGCCCATTCCGGGCCTGGCGGTCAGCGTGGCGTTGAAGCCGTACGTGGCAATCATGGAGGCCTTCTTCTGCATTGATGGAGTGCGGTGATTCCATTCAATCGCCGTGACCTGCGCAAACGTTAGAACGATGCTCGCTGGCACTTGCACGATCCTCGCGAGCACGGGAATTGCAGCCCAGAACAGTGCTGCAATGGACGCATGCACCTCGAAGAGCTCCGCACCCTGCTGGCCCGGCATGCCCGGCCCGACTGGACCACCGCCATCGACGGCGTCCTCATCTCCAAGGTCGACCGGCCGGATCCGCCGGCGCCCTCGATGTCCGGCACGGTGCTCGCAGTCATCGCCCAGGGCGCCAAACGCCTCGCGCTGGGCGACCGGGTCTACGCGTACGGCGCCGGGCAGTACCTAGTCGCATCCGTCGACCTGCCCGTCACCGGACAGTTCACCCAGGCCGCCCCCGAGCAGCCGGCCCTCGGCTTCGGCCTCACGCTGGAACCGTCCGCCGTCGCCGAACTGCTACTGCAGGCCGGTCCCGGCGACATCCCCCGCCCCGCCGGAGGCACTCCGTCAGGGATCGCCGTCAGCGACGCCCCGCCCGCATTGCTCGACGCGGTGGTCCGGCTGCTGCGCCTGCTCGACGAGCCCGGCGACCGCGCCGTACTGGCCCCGCTGGTCAAACGCGAGATCCTGTGGCGCCTGATCACCGGCGAGCAGGGCGCGACGGTGCGCCAGCTCGGCCTCGCCGACAGCGGCCTCAGCCATGTCGCCCGGGCCGTGCGCTGGATCCGCGAGCACTACGCCGAGCCATTCCGGGTCGAGGACGTGGCACGGCTGTCCGGGATGAGCGTCTCCGCGTTCTACCGCAACTTCCAGGCGGTGACGGCGATGAGCCCCATCCAGTTCCAGAAACAGATCCGTCTCCAGGAGGCCCGGCTGCTGCTCGCCACCCGCCCGGGCGACGTCACCGGAGTCGGCCACCGCGTCGGCTACGACAACCCGTCGCAGTTCAGCCGCGAGTACCGCCGCCAGTTCGGCGCACCCCCGAGCCGGGACGCGGCCCGCCTGCGAAGCACTGCAGGCGCCCTTCCCCGAGCGGCCGGACCATGAGAGAGGATCGTGCAAGACGAAGCGACGATAGTTCTACTATTCCAGCAGGTCAGAGCGATTCAATGGGATCACCCGTTCTTCGGCTGGGCAGGAAAATGCCTGTCCATCCGCGGATCCCACTCCATCGCAAGGATCACCCCATGAAGACAGTGCTGATCACCGGCGCCTCATCCGGATACGGACGGGAGACCGCCCTGTACTTCCACTCGCAGGGGTGGAACGTCATCGCCACCATGCGGACGCCGCGTGCGGGCGTCCTGCCCGAGTCGGACCGGCTCCGCGTCGTCGAGCTCGACGTGACCAAGCCCCGGAGCATCACCGCCGCGTTCGAGGCGGCCGGGCCCATCGACGTCCTGGTCAACAACGCGGGCATCCCGTCGATCAGCGTGTTCGAGGGCACCCCCATGGCCCGAGTGCGGGAAGTCTTCGAAACCAACACGTTCGGCGTGATGGCGACGACGCAGGCGGTGCTGCCCCAGTTCCGCGAGCGCGGCTCCGGCGTGGTGGTCAACGTGACCTCCAGCGTGGTGCTGGGCCACATGCCGCTCACGGCCGTCTACAAGGCAAGCAAGATGGCCATCGAGGGGTTCACCGCATCCCTCGCGCTCGAGCTCGCGCCCTTCGGTGTGCAGGCCAAGACGGTCCAGCCGGGCGCCTGCCTGACGACGAACTTCGCGGCCAACGCGACGAAGGGCGCCCTGCAGGAAGAGCTGGCCCCGACGCCCTACGCACCATGGGCGAAGAAGGCCATGGCCGACTTCACGGGCCAGGACCTGTTCACCAAGGAGCGCGACGTCGCCGAGACAGTGTGGCGAGCCGTGCACGACACGACCGGCCAGCTGCGATTCCCCGCCGGCCCCGACGCGGTCTCGCTCTCCCAGGCGAAGTGATCAGCCGGCAGACAGGGTCACGCCGCACTGCCACCGCGACCGGCAACAACCAGGTCTGGCACTTCCGGCCCGCCGGCTACCAGGGCTACCAGGGCTGACCGGCAGGCCGAGGCAGCCGCCACCACGGCAGCACCGGACTCGGCATTCGGAGCGCCGCCCCTGCGGGCCGGATCCGGTCCATTGAGGAAGACCGTCAGCGAGCAGTTGGAGGTCCTGGAGGTCGAGGTGATCGGCAGCGCCAGGCTCTTCGAGGACCTGGGAGCCGACAGTCCGGTGCCGTGCGGGCCTGTTCGAGTTGCTCGCCTTGATTCCTCAGGTGGGCACGTGCTGACCTGCGGGTGGATGCCGAACTCGACGGCTGGTTCTTGATCGGGTGGCTGAGTGGGCACGTGGGAGCAGTCTCAGGGTTCGATGGAGAGGTGTTCGATGAGGTCGTCGCGCAGCGTGAACCGATAGCGGAGATCGATCGTGCCGCCGGGGAAGTCGCCTTCGAGGTGGTGTGTGGCGATGTAGTGGGCCGTGTCGATCTCCTGAGCGTCCGCCAGTTTCGATGCTGTAGGTGAATTCGTTGGCGGATTGGTCCAGCCACCGCTCAATCGCGAGGCTGCCCTGGTACGTGTGGCCGTCGTCGATCACTGTGGCATCGCCGGTGAACGTCGTGACCGCGGTGCCGGCGTCGTGGGCGCGGTGTGCCGTGAGGTAGCGGGTGATCACCTCGGGCAGGCCGTCCGGGGTGATGGTCCGGGGCTGGTTGTCGTGCATGACGCTCCTGGTGGTGGTGGCGGGTTCAGACGGTGGGGGTAGTGCCGCCGTCGATGACGTGTTCGGCGCCGACGATGGCCGAGGCGCGGTCGGAAACGAGGAAGGCGACGAGCTCGGCGACCTCCTCGGGCCGGCTGGGACGGCCGAGCGGGATGCCGCCCAGGGAGTCCATCAGCCGGCCCAGCGCCGCTTCCTGGCTGATGCCGGCGTCGTGGGCGATACGGGCGACGAGGTTGTCGGCGGCCGAGGTCTGCACGAAGCCGGGCGAGACGGTGTTGACGCGGACGCCGTGCGGGGCGACCTCGTTGGCCAGGCCCTTGCTGTACGTGGTCAGGGCGGCCTTGGCGGCGGCGTAGGCCAGGGTGGCGTTCCACAGCGGCATGCGGCGCTGGATCGAGGTGACGTGCACGACCGCGCCCTTGCCCGCGGCGATCATGTGCGGCAGGAGTGCCCGGTCCAGACGGACGGCGGCCAGCAGGTTCGTGTTCAGCTCCCTTGCCCAGTCGTCCTCGCCGAGCGCGGCGAATCCTCCTGCCGGGGCCTCGGACCCACCGAGGGTGTTGACCAGGATGTCGACGCCTCCCACCCGGGCGTCGACTTCCGAGGCGACCTGGGCGGCCCCCCGGGCGGTGGACAGGTCGGCGGCGATGAACGTCTTCTCCTCGACGCCGTCGGGGCGGCTGCGGGCGGTGACCAGCACGGTCGCACCGGCCTCGGCGAGCCGTCGGGCGATCGCGGCTCCGGTGCCCTTGGTGCCGCCGGTGACCAGAGCGCGTCGGCCTTCGAGGGATTCGCTGGTGGATGTGGTCACGTTGTGCCCCGTTCCCGGGCGCGGGTACACGAGGCGCCGCTCCCGTCTCTACTGCTAAAATAGAAGCCACTAACTTCGACTTTAGCAGTAACCGAGGGGATGGTCGCCTTGGCAAGCCGGATCAGGCTGGAGGACCGGGAGTGCCCGCTGTCCACGACGGTGGAACACGTCGGCGAGTGGTGGACACTGCTGATCCTCCACGACGCCTTCGACGGCTACACCCGCTTCGACCAGTTCCAGGAGAGCCTGGGCATCTCCTCCAGCATGCTCACCACCCGGCTGAAGACCCTGGTCGCGGACGGTCTGCTGGAGCGCCGGCCGTACCAGACCAGCCCCGTCCGGCACGAGTACGTACTCACCGAACTCGGGCGATCGCTGCGCCCGGTGATCGTCGCCCTGGCCGCGTGGGGCAACTCCCGCCTCACGCCGACGGAGCGCAGCATGATCCTCGTCGACGCGCACAGCGGCGAGGAGGTCGAGCCCGTCGTCGTCGACGCCAAAACCGGCCGCCGACTCGACGACAGCACCACCTACGTCTTCACCGCGGGCCCCGCAGCCAGCGACGCGATGCGCACCCGCTACGCGGCACGGCCGGCCATTTCCGCGGAAGAGGCGTAAGCCCGCCCGGAAGAACCTCGTACAGCCTTGAGCAGGGCCGCGAGCGCGGGCTGCACCTGACCGCCTCGCGGCACCGGTTTGCCGCTGGCGTGATACCGGCCCGCCAGTACCTCGGTACCGATGAGGCGCCCTTGCCCGTCGAAGTCGAGGTTGATCATGCCGTCGGCCCCCACGGGATCACAGGGACACATGCGCGGGGACTTCGCGCGTACCTGTTCGCCGAGACAGAGGACATTGACTTCCCAACCCCATCGGATGTCCGATCCGTATCGGCCCGGTCCTGATGCCCGGGGCAGCGCGAGGGAGCCTGCGGAATCTGTCCATAGGCTCCGCCCGCGGCTGTAGGCGAGGTTGCCGGTCCGGTCAGGTGTCCGCGGTGGGCTCCTGATCCCGCTGGGAACGGCGGAGCTCTTCGTTGATGCGCAGGGCTTCTTCGAGTTGGTCTTCGAGGATGACGATGCGGCAGGCGGCCTCGATCGGGGTGCCCTGGTCGACCAGGTCGCGGGCGCGCATGGCGATGCGCAGTTGGTAGCGGGAGTAGCGGCGGTGGCCGCCGCCGGAGCGTAGCGGGGTGATGAGGCGGTGTTCGCCGAGGGCTCGCAGGAAGCCGGGGGTGGTGCCGGTCATCTCGGCGGCGCGGCCCATGGTGTAGGCGGGGTAGTCGTCGTCGTCGAGCTTGTCGGATGTGTCGGGGCTGGTCGTCGTAGTCACTGCACCTCTCTGGTTCTCGGGGAGAACGCGTCGAGGGGCCCCGGGGCCGTGTCGGCTCCGGGGCCCCGAAGGGGAACAACACCATCTACCGGCCTGGGCCGGTCCTGTTACTTCCGCACTGCCCCAGGGGAGGGGGCGTACGGGGATCGCGTATGCGTGACCGGAAACCACCGTCCTTGCGTTGGGGTCTGCGGTGTCCGCCCGGGCGAGTGTTCACGGGCCGGGCGATCCTGATGGCGCTTGCGCCCTCCGTTCATCCTCTGTACTGAACTGTCATTTCCGTACTGCCGGTACTGCCGGTACTGCTGGTACTGCACCTGCTGAACTGCGTCCTGCTGGTCGGTGGCCGTGACGGCCCACCGGTCCGGCAGCCAGCCCCGTCGGCCGTCCTGCAGCTGCGCTGGCCTGGAACCCCACTGCCTGGACCTCCTCGACACGCGCGCCCGCAGTCTGGGCGCCTTTGCCGAGGCCCTGCCTGTCTGACGACTGCCGGGTACTGCACTCACTGAACTGCGTACTACCGGTACCGCTGGCGGCGGCCCCTGATACCTGCGGGCCGCCCGGTCCGGCAGCCAGTCCCGTCACCGTCCTGCACCTGCTGGCTTCGGAACTCCACTGCCGGACCGCACCGCGAACTTCTGTCCAACAACCCGGCCAGTTCGTGTCTGGCCGGTATCGCCGACTGCTGTCTACGAGAGAAACGTTAGACCCGCCCGCGAGCAATGTCTACTCCGGCGCGCATAGATTTTGCGGCGCCCGCGAGTGAGGTAGTCTCCCGCCGCGCGGCGGGAGACAACGAGCGGCACCGCGCAGGGAGGCGGCAGTGGGACACCCGGCGGCAGTGAGAAACCCGGCGCCCGTGGCACCGGAGACGGTCCGGAACGGACAGGTGGCCTTGATCGAGGCGATCACCGAAGCCGTGCACGACGGTGACGACCTCCTGCGGGGTGTCGTACTCGCCGCGTTCCCGGACCTCCTCCAGGAACGCCTCCCATCGAAGAGTCACCGCGGTTCTCCCTCCGCTCCGGGCCCCCGGTACGCCGCCCGGGTGGCCGTCAGGGCTCGACGGCCAGGCGCCGGTGCAGACCCGTCAGCTTGAGTAGCCGCACCACGCGGCGACCGGCCCCGCGCAGGACCAGGCGGGCACCGCACCGGTCGGCCTGGTTACGGGCCCGGACCAGGGCGCCCAGGCCCACGCAGTCCATGAACGTCACCTCCGACAGGTCGAGCACCACCTCCCGCTGCGACTCGAGCGCAGCGGCCAGAGCACGGCGCAGCGAGGGGGCGGTGTCGAGGTCGATCTCGCCGTGCGCCCGTACCACGAAGGGTTCGTTGCTCTGGCCGTTCATGGCGTTGCCCCGTCTCCGCTTGCGGGCCTGCCTGACAGCCCGACCGCCGGCGGTTCCGCACGGCGAGATCGACCTCGACTGTTCCGGCCGCCCCTTCGATCGAGGGGGAGAGATCGGGGGCGGCCGGAACGGCATCGGGGGACGGGTCAGGCCTGGATCTGCTTGCGTTCGCCGTTGTGGCTGATGGCGACCTTGCGGGGCTTGGCCTTCTCGGCGACCGGGATCTTCAGGGTCAGCACGCCGGCGTCGTAGTCGGCGGTGATCCCGGCG